>SIBJ01000078.1 GCA_009695195.1 Pedosphaera sp. | reverse complement strand
ATGTGGAGCAAGGTGAAGCAATGGCTGCGCAGTGCCGAAGCCCGCACCGTTGAGACGTTGACCGCCGCGATTGCCGCCGCCCTCCGCGCCGTCACCCGCCAGGATGCCGTCAACTGGTTCGCCCCATGTGGCTACAGTTTTATTTAATATGCTCTAGTTGCCAGACTTCATCCCAGTCGTGGTTGCGGCGCGCGACTTCCAGGGCCATGAGTCGTCGGCGCCCCGGCTCGGTCCAGAACTGGCCACACCGTTTGAACCGACCCTGCAGTTGCCCGCATAACGATTCCATCGCGCCGCTGCCCACCGGACAGCCTTCCGCCGCCCGCATCTCGTAATGCAGGTGCGCACGATGGTTCTCGAAGTAATTGATTTCTTTCGTCACCGTCGGCGGCAGTGGCTGCGCCCGCTGCGCGCACCAGGCGGGCAAGTCCTGCAAGGTTTGGAGGACGTCCGCTTCGCCGCCGTGGCGCAACTGGTGCAGGAGCGGCTCGACCCAGGCCCGCGCCAGCGCCTCAACTTCCGGATGCAACAGGTGCGCCACCGCCCAGAGATGCTGGCTGGCATGATAAAAATCCAGCACGCCCGTGGCTTGGGCAAAACGATCCGCCACGAGGTTCCAAATCCACACGCCGCCGTCGGCCACCACATAGACGCGCGGCACGCTGCCCAAGCCGCGTCGCCGGGCTTCGGGCTGCACGCGCCGGCCATACTCCAGCGGCTCGCCCACGTAGGCGACGACAAACTTTTCCACCAAGAGGCCACGCCCGTTTCCGGTTTGCGCGGCCTGTGCCAAGCGGTAGATCACCGCGCTTTTGCACTCCTGCCAGGCCACACGTTCGCCCGCAGCGGCGGCGGGTTGGCGGCCCCAATCTCCGCCCCGATGGCGCAGCATCCAGCCGTCCATCATGAGCACCAGCGCCCCCGGCGCCACGGCGGGTTTGGGCGGGGGCGCCGCGGGAGCGCGGATCCGTGCTTGGGCCTGCTGATCGGCGCGCTCGCCCGCGAGCTGCACTTGCTGGTGAATGAGAGAGTCATCCACCGCCACGCCCCAGCGGGCCGCGACCACGGCCGCCTGTTCATAGGAAGTGCTCGCGGCGGCAGTGAAACAAAGTTTCTCGGCCAGGCTGGGCGTGATCTTCTGCTGCGCCAAGAGTCCCCACGCCTGCTGCTGGGGACAAAACCATTTTTGCGTGTGGGGGTCCTGACCGTAATCAACGGTCAGTTTCACCCACCCCACTTCGCTGCGCAGAGTCAGGGGGCGGCGTTTGCGTTGGCGCAGGGGGGAAAACCTCGCCGGTCTGATCGGCGAGCTGTTGCAGACGTTGTTCGAGCCGGCGGCGACCCCATTCGCGGCATTCGGCCAGTACTTCACGTTCGACCTCGGCCAGCGAGGGCAAAGGCTTCAGGTCTTTTTTCATGGCAGCAGATCACCTTCACTTTCTGCCGGAAAGGAACCGTTACGCCTCCGATATTAAGAACGATGTCAAGATGCGCACGAACTTCCAGCCGCACCCGCTTTTCGGAGTTTGCGGACTCTGCCCCGCTTCGGGCACAATCGGCTCATGCAACACCACCGTCTCCGCGTCGGCGCGATCTTTGCCCTGTTGGTGGCCGGGGCTTTCGCAGTCGAAGTCCAGGCCGACACGCTCACGCTCCACACTCGCAGTCGCATGCCCGCCGCCGGCAATACCAATGATTTACGAGCCGTCGAGGGCACTGCGAAGTGGGACGCCAGCCACAGCGCCCTCGTCATTTGCGATATGTGGGACAAGCATTGGTGTCCCGATGCCACCGAGCGCGTCGGCGAAATGGCGCCGCGCATGAACGAAGTCGTCAAAGCCGCGCGAGCGAAGGGA
Organism: Pedosphaera sp.; assembly: GCA_009695195.1. Classification (GTDB taxonomy): domain Bacteria; phylum Verrucomicrobiota; class Verrucomicrobiia; order Limisphaerales; family JADLHS01; genus CAIKLQ01. Next base: position 19,263 of record SIBJ01000078.1, on the reverse strand, counting down.
ATCTTCATCATTCACTGCCCGAGCGATACGCTGAAGTTTTATGCGGACCATCCCGGTCGCAAGCTCGCGCAGGCCGCGCCCAAGGTGCAAACCAAAGTTCCGCTCAAAGGGTGGTGCTCGCTCATCGCCGGGAAAGAGCCACCGCTGCCCATTGATGATGCGGACCAAGGCTGCGATGGCTGCCCCGATTGCAAACCGCGCGGGGCGTGGTCGCGCCAGCATCCAGCCATTGAGATCGTGGATGGCGACGCGATCACGGACTCGGCCGAAGCGTATTTCCTGATGCGCCAGCGCGGGATCACGAACGTGCTGGTCATGGGCGTGCATGCGAACATGTGCGTGCTGGGCCGGCCATTTTCGATCCGGCAAATGGTGGCGCAGGGCCAAAACGTTTTGCTCATGCGGGATCTCACCGATGCGATGTACGCTCACCGCTCACGTCCTTGGGTCTCGCACTTCCGCGGCACCGAGCTCGTGGTCGAACACATCGAGAAGTATTGGTGTCCGAGCGTCACCAGCACGGATTTCCTCGGTGGCGAACCGTTTCGATTCAAAGGCGACGTGAAGAAGCGCATCGCTTTCATCATCGGTGAAAATGAATACCACACCTGGGAGACGTTGCCGGAGTTTGCGAAGAAAGAACTCGCGTGGCGTGGCTACCTGCTCAGCTTCGTCACCGCGTCTCAAAAAATTGACGACTACGACTTCAAGAACTGGGAGGCGATTCCGAACGCTGACCTCTTGGTGATCAGCGCCCGCCGCCGCGCCACGCCCACACCCATGATGGACGCCATTCGTGCGCACGTCGCTGCCGGCAGACCGATCGTCGGCATTCGCACCGCGAGCCACGCGTTTGATCCCAAGGAGAAGGACCTCCCGGCCGACCGCACGTGGCGTGAGTTCGACAAGGAAATCCTTGGCGTGAGTTATCAGAATCATTACGGCGGCGGGGCGGCGACCAGCGTGCGGCAGATCGCCGGGGCGCCGACAAACTCGATTCTCAACAACGTGCAACCGGAGTTTCACTCGAAGTCTTCATTGTATCGCAGTCGCAACCCGGTGAACACGGTGACGCCGCTGCTCAACGGCCGCACCGCCGATGGCGAATCGGAAGTCGAGCCAGTCGCCTGGATCAACACCCGCGACAACCGGCGCGTGTTCTACACCTCACTGGGCAGTCCGGAGGATTTCGCGGAGCCAAATTTTCGGCAGCTTCTGCTCAACGGAATGCTTTGGGCGCTGGACGATGTAGTTCCACCCCCGGTCGCGAGCCGGGAAATCACGCCACCACCTGTTGCGCGTTAAGATTAGGTTCCGGTCAGCTAAGACCCACTTGTCCATCGCCAGGTAACCGCACTTTTCGCTGGCAGCGTCACCGCACAACTTTTCCCGCGCCAACGAATCTCGAACTGGCGTTCTTCGGCGGCGGGATTTGCCGCCACGACGACCAACCGACCGTCCGGCGTGCGAAATGCAACTTGTGCCGGTGCGCGACCCAGTGACCGGCTCTCGACCCGCACCGCGCCGCGCGGAATAAATTTCATGAACTGCCCATAGACGTGGTAGTCGAGCAGATATTCCGGCTTCAACGTGTGCGAGTTCAGGGCAACCGTCGCATACTTGGCGGCGAACGGGCCGTTGTTTGGTTTGCCGTGATCGTCCAGCATCAGCACCCAAGCATTGTAGCTGGTCGCCCAATTCCGCAACCGCTCGATGAGGTCCACCGCACCTTTGATCCCAAAGACCGAGCCTTCGGTGAAGTGGATCGGGGTTTTCGGAAACTCCTCGTGAAACGCAGTCATCCCGGTTGGGCGTCCCTCGTATCCGTGAAACGCCACGCCTTCCACGAACGCCGCCGACGGCGCATCCCGCAGGATGGTGCGTGGATACTCGAGGCCGGGATCGAGTTGACTCAAATTAAATGTTACCGGGACGGGGAAGTGGACGAGGGGTCCGCCGATACGTTGACTCATATTCGTGGTTACCCAAGTCACGAATATGAGTCTGTCCGCCAAACGCGAGTCGCTCGCACAAATCTACGGCCGCTATCAGCGCGCCAGTCGTCCGCACAAGATGCGCATCCTCGATGAGTTTTGCGCCACCTGCGGTTACCATCGCAAAGCCGCCGTGCGGCTCTTGAACCGTCCGTTGCCCAGCGCCCCGCCCAAACGGCCCGGCCCAAAAATCATTTACGATCCGGCCGAGGTGCTCCCAGTACTCAAGACCCTCTGGCTGGCCAGCGACCCGTTGTGCAGCAAACTCCTCAAGGCGGCGCTGCCTGAATGGCTGGAACATCAGGAGCGGCGCTCCGCGCCGCGGCCCGAAGCTTTTAAGAAAAAACTTTTGGCGATCAGTCCCGCGCAGATCGACCGCCTCCTGCGTCCGGCGCGCGTGCAGCATCCGAAAAAGGGACTTTCGGACACGCGCCCCGGTACGCTGCTGCGCCACGCCGTACCGACGCGCCGCGGCCCGCCCGACACCACGCGGCCCGGCTCCGTCGAAGCCGACACGGTCGCGCATTGCGATGACTCCACCGAAGGTGATTACGTCAATTCCCTCACGTTGACCGAGCTTTTCAGCGGTTGGACCGAGAACCGTGCCGTCTGGAACAAGAGCGCCGACGCCGTGCTCGTGCAATTGCGGGAACTCGAAAAAGTCGTGCCGTACGCGATGCAAAACTTCCATACCGACAACGGCGGGGAGTTCCTCAACTGGGCGTTGCACCTGCATCTGACCGGGCGGGCGGTGAAGCTGCCCTGGACGCGCAGCCGGGCCTATCGCAAAAACGACAACGCCCACTGCGAACAGAAGAACTGGACGCACGTGCGGCAACTCTTCGGCCACGACCGGTTCGGGCATCCCGAGTTGGTGGCGTTGATGAACGATCTGTATGCCCAGGAATGGAGTCAGTTCACCAACCACTTCAAGCCGACGTTCAAGCTCTTGAAGCGGGAGAAGAAAGCTGGGAAGACCAAACGGATCTATGAGCCGCAACCGCAGACCCCGTATCAACCCCGAAAGCTTTCGGGGCTGGCGAGCCCGGACATCGCCGCGGCCACGAAGGCGAAGCTGCGGGCCGAACACGCGCACTTGGATCCCTTCGCCTTGAAGAAAAACATTGAGGTAAAACTCAGGAAGTTCTTCACTGCGCTCGGTCACCTGAATCGTGAGGCAACGAAGCCCTAATGGCTCCCGCCTTCGGTAACATTTTGCCGTGAGTCAACACGCACGGGGCGTGTGTGGTGAGTTTTCCGCGTTTTTGTTTCCGTAGCCACCGGTGGTTAAATCAGAACGCGAAATCATTGGTGAAGCCGTGCTCAAGTATCGGAAAAGAGCGGGCTTGAGTCAGGAAGGCCTGGCCGAGAAAGCCGACATTCACCCGAATTACGTTGGCCGGATTGAGCGAGGCGAATGTTCTGCAACCCTCGAAATTCTTCTAAAGCTTGCCAAGGCCGTCAATGTTCACCCCCACAAGTTGTTTTTGAAACTTTGAACCGGTTGCGCAAGCGCCACTTCAAACGGTACCGCTCGCCGGCATCACCGGCGGCACGGGCGGCAGGACTGGCGTCGCTGTTATGCAAACCGGTGCCACCGCTCGCGTCGCCATCTCGCGGAAGTCGCGCAGCAATTTCTTTCGCGCCCAGAAGAAAAACAGCGCGTCCTTGGCGAGTGCCAGCCCTGTCGTCAACGCCGCGGTGATCATCGGATACCAGAGTGAGAACCATTTTGGCGAGCCGCCGGTGCTTGAACCCATCATTGTGGGGATTATGAGCAGGTACATTGCAATCCCGCTCGCAAACGTCATCACGATCAACGGCGCGATCCAGACGAAGACGAGGGTTTTCAGCGTCGCCAACCGCGCGTTCTTCGACGCCAATCCCATCCACATGCCGAACCAACACAGTGCAATCAAATTGGCCACCGTGACAGCGGACGACGCCAACGCGTTGACGACCGTCAAGAGCCAGGGAAAACCGCCGACCATTCCGCTGAAGCTCACCCGTGCCATTGACCGCTGCCCGAACGCCACCGCGCCGAGAATCGGAACGGTCAGTTGCACCAGCAGAAAAATCCCCACCGGCAGGGTGAACATCCGCACCAACGCGCGCCACGGGCCGTGGACGATTTCCCGCCCGGTCAACGGCGTCGCCAGCAGCAGTTCGACCAATCCCGACCGCCGCGCGTCCGCGAAGAACGAACACGCCTGCGACGCCGCCCAAAGATAAAAGATCAGCGTCACGGCTCCGCTGATGAAACTCCACACCATGTAAAACTCACTGCCGAGATTGAAAATGAAGATCGCCGCGTATCCCGCCACGAACGCCACCGTCACCACCCAGACGGAAACCAGTTGCCACCGTTCACGGCTCGCGAGCCAGGTCACGGGATTCAGCGTGAGGAGTTTTCGCCGCAGCGCCTCGCGCCGTTTCGCGCCGCCGTATCGCCACCAGTATTGCCACCGCATCATCCGCGGCGAAAGCTTGCTCGATTTCTCCTGCCAGTTCCGCGGGATCAGCACGCACGCCGCCACCAACATCGCCCATGCCGCCGCCTGGCTGATCAACAGCGCGTTCCAGAAGTTCTGCGACCAGCCGCCCGCCGTGATGAACACTGTGGCCGGACTCGGCAGACTGTACACCGTCCGGTACCCGTGCCCCGAAGCCAGCCCGATGATCCAATCCGTCAACGGCCCGCCCGCGACGAACACGACCATCAGCAACAACGTTCCGCTCATCGCCTTCTGCCCGTGCCGGCTCAGCGCCGAGACGAACATCCCCGTCGCCAGCGAGAAGAATAACGCGTGAACCAGCGCCAGCAGCACCTTCCAGAATTCCACCGGCGCGACGCCGCCCATCAATTGCGTGATCGCCAGGATCGGAAAGATCGCCAGCAGCGCGAAGACACACCGCAGCGAAGTCGCGATCAATTTTCCCAGCACCACGTCGTAGCCGCGCAAGTCCGTGAGAAAAAGAAAACCGAGCGTCCCCTCACGCTTCTCCTCGCTCAAACAATCCGACGTGAAAAACATTCCCGCCGACAGCGCCACCGCGAAGCTCATCCATGAAAGCGTTCCGAACATCGCCGAACCCAATTGCGACGTGCTCACGACTTCCGCCGTGGACAGCAGGAGAAATCCTCCCGCGATGACTATCGCCACCAACGCCGCCGTCACCCGCACCCAGAACGTCCCGCGTTTCCGCGCCGAGATGCGCAGTTCGCGGTCCACGATGGGCAGGAATGTCATGGCCGGGAGTCAGCCGCAAAGCCGCGCGCGTTGCAATAGTTATCGCTCATGCCAGCGCCCGTTCCATCGGGAAATCCCGCTTGTCCAATCGGCGATACAGCAACACTCCAAACCACGCGGCGAAGACAAGTTGAAAAAAAACCGCGCCCGCCCAGAAACCGTGAAGCGTCGCATACATCTCCAATTCGAGCCCGGCCAACTGTCGAAAGAGCGACACCATCATCAACAGCACGTACGGCGTGAACAGACTGAAGATCAGCGTCAGCAAGAACGCGCCGATGTAACTCCGACACCGCACCGAAAAATAAAGTCCGATGACCGGCAGCGTGAGAAATGTGCCGGCAAAGAAAAAGATTTTTGGATACTCCTCAACGTCCCGGAAAATCTGCGCGAAGTACCACCAGATGCCCAGCAGCACGGCCACCGCCGGCAGGAATTGCACCCACAGCCCGCGCAATCTCCCGCCGATAATCTGGCCCGTCGTCATCGGCGCCACCAGCAACAGTTCCAGCACGCCGCTTTCCCGTTCGCGCCGGAAACTTCCCGCCACGCTTGCCGCGATGCTCCCCATCATCAACCACGCCATCGTCGTTTGCGTGGTGCTCGAATGTTGGAAAAAATTATTGTCCGACAACGCCGCGCTGTAGATCGAAATGATGATCGCGAACCACGCCCACGTCACCAGCCGCCCCGTCCACGTCCGTCGTTCCAGCCAGCCGATGGGATTCCGATTCAGCGTCCAGCGCATCCAGCGGCGAAAAGATTTTTTCCAGATCACCGGCGTGAAGAAAGTTCGTTGCACGCCCTGCACCCACAACGGCGGCGGCGCCTCACGCCACGTTCGACGGATTTGCCATGCGGCAAAAAAGACGGCCAGCAACAATACCAACAATGAGAGCGCCGCGACCTCGAACATCACCGGCAGTAACGGCCCGGAAAAAACCCGCAGGGCATTGGTCGGTATGTTTGCGTTGGCGATGCCGGCAAACGCAGCGCCAATCACCGCGGCTTCATCGAGGTGTGACATCCAATTGAACAAACCGAAGCCGGTATTCCCCACTCGGAAGATCGCCAGATACCCCGCCGTGATCATAAATCCCAACATTCCGCAGAGGGAAAACACGATCGCCCCCACCATCGCTCGTAAACCGCTGCGCGTTCCCGCCGACGCGACGAGCGCCCCGGCCAACGCCCAGCACACCGCGCTGAAATTCGTGAGCGCCGCAATTGTCGCAAGCTGCCAGCTGACACCGCCCATCAAAAAAGGAATCGTCAACACCGGCAGGATGGCTACCAGCAACGTCCCCGCTCGCAATCCGTGCGCCACGCTTTTCGCCACGACGATGTCCGTCGCCTTGAGCGGCGTCAGGAACAAAAGTCCGAGCGTTCCCTCGCGCCGCTCCCGGCTGATGCAATCCGCCGCGCTCAACGGCACGAGAATCCAGATCGTGAAGAACAACGTCAGGTGCATGGTATGAAACAGCCGCAGACCGACGATGTTTTGCGGCAGCGAACTGTCGGCGGAGAAAAAAAAGCCGCACGCCAGCAATCCGAGCACACCAAGTTCGCGCAGCGTGAATGTGAACCGCTGCCGCGCCTGCGCGCGCAACTCGCGTCCGATGACGGGCAGGAGCGTCATGGCAAAGAATGATCGGATTGGATGATGCGTCGCATTCTGTTCGTCACCAGCGCAGAGGTATTGCCACGCGGCGCTCCGGTACCGGACTGATTTCTGCGGGTGGTGATCCCATTCCACGGTCGCGCCCTTCGCTGACGGCAAACCGAAGATCCGTTGCCAGACTGTTGGTCACCGCCAATCCTCGGGTGACATCAAATGCGCCGACGATGACGAACCACAAAAGAACTATAAAAAACCTGTCCTCACCCCTCATGCCCACGACCGCAAAACCAAGGAACACGAACAGCGGAGTCACCAGCCACGGAATCAACATGACTTGCGCGAGCGTCTTCATCGCGGCCCGGTGATGACGCGTCGAAGTCAACGCCGTCCGCATCCCCACCCACCGCAATGCGAAACAGTCCAACGGCAGGAGCACCGCGCCCACCACGATGATCATGCAAAAGATCTCGCTCTCGGCAGCGCGCATCCTCAGCGCGCCGCTGAACACAATCGCCAGCATCGCGACGTTCGTAAGGCAAAGCAGGATCATCGGTCCGTGAAATAATCGCCGCAAGCCGTCTTCCACGCCTTCGACAATTTTTACCACCGGCTGCGGCGTCACCAACAACAACTCCAGCGCGCTGCTTTGCCGGTCTTCGCAAAACTGGCGCGTCGCCTCCACCGCCACGAAACATTTGAGGAACAGGTGCAATGCAAACGCCGTGAAGACGGCGCCCAACAGCGCCTTCTCCTGTCCCCCCGTGCCAGACACGAAACATCCCACCCAGAAACAGAACCACAGCAGCCACACAATCCCGAGCACCAACCACAGCAAGAACTGCGGCGAACGGTCGCGTGTCCGCAACCAGTAGAACGGATTCTCTTCGAGCAATGAACGGCGTTCCCGGCGCTCGCCTTCGCTGCCGAAACGCACCCGATACGAGCCAGTCCGCCGCGGATCAGCCGCCTCCTCGCCCGTCTCGCGCCACACTTTCGGAATCATCACGCTGGCAGCGGTGATCGCGGCCATTCCCAAACTGAAAACCAGGCCGCACGAAAACCAGAACGGCGCAACTCCAACCAACATGCCATAGTCCGCCTCAAATGCCGCCCGAAACGCGAACACCGGACTCAGCCACAGGAGAAAATTTGGCGGCAGGTTTCCACGGTAAAAAACATTTCCCGCCAGCCACCACAACAACCACGGGAGCACGGTGAGTATTCCCAGCGCGATGGCCGTGCCGAACATCGCCGACCGCGTCTCATGGTTCAGCACCGAAAGCAGAAGTCCGACGGACAGTGAGAGGAAAAGTGTCGCCAGCAACACCGCGATCACGCGCCAGAAATCTCCGAGGCCCACTCCGCCCGTCAAAAACGGCAACGCCAGCACCGGAAACACGGCGAGAACCCCATACACCCCGCGCAGCGAGGTCGCCGCGAGTTTTCCGAGGATCACTTCGTGACCGCTCAAGTCCGTGAGAAAAAGCAATCCCAGTGTGCCGTCACGTTTCTCTTCGCTGACGCAATCCGCCGTCAACCACACGCCACCCATCAGGCAGAACGCAAACGTTCCAATCGTTAGCGCCATGAAAACAACGAAGCCACTTTGCGGCAGCCCCGCACCCAACGCCGACAGCACAAACCAGATCAGCACCACGATGGCAGCCGCTCCGAACCGTAGCGTGAAAATGCTGCGCTTGCGCGACGCGACGCGCAACTCGCGTTCGACGATGGGGAGGAAAGTCATGACGCGGCTCGTGCCGGTTCCCCGGCGAACGCCCCCGCGACTTGCCGCAGCAAACGCCCGGGCTTGGCGCCGTCGCCCGTCCGGAACTCGGCGCGCAACCGTTCGCGCGCGAAGGCGATGAAAAAGAAATTCTTCAGCACAAGCAGCGCGGGCACGATAAAGACCCAGAGGTCAAAAAAGTTCGCCGACCAGCCGATCAGCAACAGCGGCAGCAGATACGCCAGCGCGATCGGCAGCAATTCGACCAGGCCCACCGACCAGCCGATGATGCCCAGCGGATGATTCACGCGCGCTCCGAACCACATCCCCGTCCAGCAGATCGCGATGATCCCCGACGCCACGCCGGCCACGTGACACAACGCCAGCGCGAGGCCGAGCAGTTCCCGCCCCTCCATCAAGCTCACGCCACTGACCGCCACGGGAATCGCGCCGACGACGGCGAGGTAAAACGGTCCACGCAACATCCGCACGAGCGCAAAGCGTTGCTCGCGGAGAATTCCCTTCGCGCCCGAGGGCGTCACGAGCAGCAACTCCAGTTCGCCGCTGCGTCGCGCTTCAAAGAAAAATCGTCCGGCCACGAACGCGAACAACGCCGAGCATGCGAACCCGAAGATCACCGTCACACTCGTCGCCGCCCAGATGGAACCCATCCCGCGCAGCGCAAACGCGGCGGCCAGCGAGCCGACGAGCGACAGGCAAGCGCCCAGCCACGCGATGCCCTGTTGCCCCGGCATCCGCAACACCGCGCGCGCGACGGGCGCGAACGCGCGTTTCCTGAGCGCCACTCCACTCATCAAAATTCGCGGCGCGCCGATGAGCCCGCGGACTTGCGGCGGCGGAACTTTCGCCGCGCGCGTCTGGTAGATTTCGCGCCAGTTCCGTCCGAGCGCGAACACCGCCGTGCCGACCATCAGCCAGCCGATGAGATGACCCGCCGCGAGCGACCACCACCAATAGGCAGTCGCCCGCACCACAAATGTTGAAACACCGCCCGCCCGAACCACAAAAGTTTGATCGGCCGCCGTCCAGAAAGCGAAGAGCGGACTGAACAACGACGGAAAGGGATGGAGGCCGCGCATCATCATTTGAACGAAGTATGGTCCGAGCGCGATGAATGCCAGCGTGAAGAACGCGAGCAGGATGGCGCCGAACTGTGTCCGCGCGAAAACCGAAACCAGCAACCCCGCGGCGAGCGACACGAACATCAGGTTCACCAACGCGAGGGATGTCCTTAAAACTTCGCCACCGGTCACGCCACCCGCAAGCAACGGCAGCATCAGCACTGGCGCGAACCCCAGCAGCGCATACAGCGCGGTCAGCCCCGTCGCGGCAAATTTCCCAAGCGTCACGTCACGGCTTTTCAACGTCGTCAGGAACAGCAGCCCGAGTGTGCCCTCGCGTCGCTCGCTGCTCACGCAATCCGCCGTCACCACCGCCACGCCCAGCGCCACCACGAACGCCAACCTTGCGAGCAGGTGGAACGACGCCGGACCGACATCAGCCGCCGAGAAGTTGGCGAGACATTGCAAGCTCGTCAGCACCGCGAAGCCCGCGAGCACCGGCCGCAACCAGTGAAACCCCGCGTGCAACGCGCGCACGCGCAGCTCTCTCGCGACAATGGGCAGGACGGTCATGGTTGCAGGTTGAAAGTTACAGGTTGCAGGTTCTTCAACTTGCAACCTTCAACCTGCAACTTGCAACGGTTCATTGCGTCTCTCCCCGCGTCACGCGCAGGAAAACTTCCTCCAACCCGATTTCATCCTCGCGCAACTCCGTCAGCTTCGCTCCGCCATGCACGAGCGCGTCCGCGATGATGCTGTGGTCAATGTCGTGGCTCGTGAGCGTGATCTTGATTTTGTGATCGAGGGCGGTGACCTCCGTGACCACGGCGAGCGCCTTGAGCAACGCCACGGCCGCTTCCGTGTCGCTCGCCACGCGCACCCACACCACCCGGCCCGACGACATCTGATCGCGCACACCCTGCACCGGCCCGGCGTAAATCAGTTTCCCCTTCTCGATGATGGCGACGCGATTGCAGATGCTCTCCAGCTCGCTGAGGATGTGCGAACTGATGATGATGGTTTTGCCGAGCCGCTGAAGTTCGCGCAGAATTTCCATCATCTCGATGCGCGCGCGCGGGTCGAGGCCGCTCGCGGGTTCGTCGAGGAGCAGCAGTTGCGGATCGTGGATCAGCACGCGCGCGAGGCCGAGGCGTTGCTGCATGCCGCGGCTCAACGCGCCGATGAGCGAGCCTTTCTTTTCGCTGAGGCCGACGAGTTCGAGCACGTCGCTCACGGTCTTTTCCCGTTGCGCCGAGGGAATGCGGTAACACGCGCCGAAGAAATCCAGATACTCCGTCACTTCCATGTCCTTGTACACGCCGAAAAAGTCCGGCATGTAACCGATGATATGGCGCACCGCATCCGCGTCCTTGACGACATCGTGTCCGAGAATCACCGCGCGCCCCGCGCTCGGCGCGAGGAACGTCGCGAGGATTCGCAGCGTCGTGGTTTTGCCCGCGCCGTTCGAGCCGATGAAGCCGAACAGATCGCCTTTGTTCACGGTGAGATCGAGGCCGGACAGCGCGGCGAGACTGCCGTACATGCGCGTCAAGCCCGTCGTCTGCACCGCTGGAATGGGAGGAGCGTCGCTCATAAATTTATGATCATGGACCGACTGATACGGGAATTCGCCAAAGCGTATTTTTTGCGAACCGGCGCGGCTTGAATTGATTCAACGAAGTCACCGGCGAAAAGCCCGGCGTCCACGCGAGCAGCACCGCGCCGCCGCGCTCGACGTACTGCGACAAGTCCAGGCCCGGCGAACTGATGAACCGCATGTTGTTGTAGTTTTGGTCCGGTCGCATCTGCGAGAGGAACGACGCGGCGGCGGCAGTGTTCGGAATGTCGGACAACCGCCCGCCCTTGCTCGCGCCGAACGCGTTCTGCCGTTGCTGGGACACGCGCTGGAAATTGCTCCCGTACTGCCGCACGAATTCCGCGAGCGCCGTCCCCTGTTCGCGCGTGAGGTTCATGTTCAACGTCCCGCCCGCCGCGATCTCGGCCAGCGTCACCACGCGATTCTCGATCACCAGTTGGGCCGACTTCACCGCGTGATCCGTGTTGTTCTTCACGATCACATTCCAGCCGTCGCCGCGCGGTTTGATCACGATGTCGAACGGCGCGGCACTTCCCGACCACCAATCGCTCGTGAAAAGCTGGCTCGTCCACACCGGCACAAAAACTTCCGCGCTGAAGCTGTCGCCGTTCTGCAACACTGTCGCGCGCTCCGTCGCCTCCGAGCCGTAACCGAGAAACTCGCCGCGGAACGTGGCGAATTTTTGTTTGCTCTCGAGCAAAAACTTCGCGTTGCTCGGCGCATAGATCGAAGCGTAGGTGCGCCCGCGCAGTTCCGCCTTGTCGCCGTTGCGCAACACGTCCACGAGATGCAGCTCGGTGTATTCGCTCTCGCCCGCGCGCAATTTGTACCCGATGAAATAAATCAGCAGCGAGAACAGCACCACGTAACACGGGAACGTGATCCACGTCAGCATCGGTTTGCCGATGCGCTTGAGCCACCACTGATCGAACGGCCCGATGATCACGAGATAAACGACGAGCAAAATCAGCAGCCAGCCGATGGGAAGCTTGTGGACCTGGCGGCTGTCAATCATCGCGCCGAAAATTCCGTCCGCGCTCTGGCCGGAGCCCTGATAATAATCGGCCGAGGCGTAGAGCGTTCCCGGCACTTCGACGAGTCGCGACCACATCGTCGGCAGATTTTTCCAGGATTTGAACGGCTCACGTTCCGGGCTGAACATCAGCACCGTCAGCCGGCCCTTGCCGCGATTCGACGTGATTACCAGCGGCGCGCCGCCCGCCGAAACCACCACGCGCCCGTCGCGCAACGTGCCAGTGGCGACCTGGATGTCGGCGAGTTCGAACGCCGTGTCGTCCGGCTGTTCCGCGAACGGCGCTTCCGCCGAAACGTTTTCGCGCTGCGCTTGCCGGCCCGACCGGCGCGGGACCTGCGGATTGAATTGTTGATTGATCTGCGCCGCGTTCGGATTCACGTAGTCGAGTCTGCTTCTCAGCCACGATTGCAACTCCGTGTGCGCGGTGATCGTCTTCAACGTTTTCGGTTCGCACGGCAAAACATTCCGCAGCCACGGCGAGGCCGTCACATCGGAAACCTGTTCCATGCCCACGATCAAATGACCGCCCGCATTCATCCAGCCGAGGATGGCGTCGGCCTGACTCTCGCGCAGGCCCGCGACGATTTCGGTGTTGAGATAAAGCGCGTTCAGCCCCTCGAGCACGAGCGGATTGTCGGGAAAAATCTGCGGCAACAACCGCGCCGCCGCTGGCTTGGCGTCGTCCTGGTCGCGCTGGATCGGCCGCAACGTCGCCGCGCCCGACGCCGTGCGCGAGAGCGAACCGATCAGCGGAATCTCCCAGCCGATCTGCCGCCGCGGACGCTGCGCAGTCTGTTCGGCGATAGTTTTCCCGCGCCGGTCGGTGAGCCGGATGTTCCAGATCGAGATCTGCCGGCTCGGCGAAAACACCGGGATCGTCACGCGCTTGAGCGTGCCCGTCGGCAACTCGACCGCGATCTGATACGTCTGGCCCTTGTTGTAATTGCCCGGCGAGATTTCAACGAACCCGCTGATGGGCAGGCCGTCGTTCTTGATTTCGCACATCACCGGAAACCAGCTCGCCTCACGCACAATGCCGTCGTAACCGATGAACACATCAAACTGCAACACCGCGCGTGCGGTGGTGGAGGTGAGCAAAAGCGCGAGCAACAAAAGGAATCGTGAAGGACGACCCCGGTTGTTTCGCGACCGAACAAAAGTTTGACGCGTCATGGGTTGGCAACCGCCGCTTGAATTGGCTGACTTATACGCAGACCGATTGGACCGTGCAACGTTCAAATCGTCACTCGCTTCAATCAACCGTCCGAATCAAGTTCCTCCTTGCGCCCCCGCCAACGCGCGCGCAACTTCACCGCAACGGAATCAAACATGCACTCCGCCTTGGTACTCCTCGGCCTTTGGGCCGCCGCGTTTGTCTCCCTCGGCCTGGGGCTGATCCTGCTCAACCTTTATTCCAACTTCATCGGCTACGACTTCACCCTGCACAGCGCGCGCAAGGAAACCATTCTCGCCGCGATCTGCTCGCTGATCGAAGCCGCGAGCGTCTGGGTCGTGGTCACCCACATCCCCGGCGCCGCGCGTGCGCTCGTCATACCCGGGTTGTTGGTTGGACTGATCTACATGCTGGCGCATCTGGAAGACTGGAATCGCTTCGACGCCGGCATCGTGTTTGTGTTTCAGTTCATTGTGGGTGGCATCGGCGTTGCGCTGTTCACCGGAAATTTCTCCGTGGCCATCGGAATCGTCATCGTGTCCGGCGCCGTGCTCGGTGTCATCGCCAGCATTGCGAAAGGGATGTGAATCCATGTCCGCCCGCCGTGCCCGCGCCCGTCGCGGCAGGCTGGCGTCCTTCCGTGGTTGTAATTCTTCTTCGTCTCCGCAAAACTCCGCGCGATGAAAAAGAATTCTTTACGTCCGCACTCAAGCATCGTGGTTGACGGCCCGGATCGCGCGCCCAGCCGCGCGATGCTTTATCCCGTCGGCTTCAAGCCGGAGGACTTTGCCAAACCCATCATCGGCATCGCGTCCACCTGGAGCAACGTCACGCCGTGCAACATGCACATTGATAAACTCGCGCTCGAAAGCGAGATCGGCGCGAACGACGCCGGCGGCAAGGCGATCATCTTCAACACCATCACCGTCTCCGATGGCATTTCGATGGGCACGGAAGGCATGAAGTATTCGCTCGTCTCGCGCGAAGTCATCGCTGACTCGATCGAAACCGTCGTGGGCGCGGAAGGCATGGACGGCTTCGTAGCCATCGGCGGTTGCGACAAGAACATGCCCGGCGCGATGATGGCCATCGCGCGGATGAACCGCGCGGCGGTGTTCGTTTATGGCGGAACGATCTTGCCCGGCTGTCTCACGATGGACAACGACCGGAAGGTGGACATCGTCTCCGTGTTTGAAACTTTCGCGAAGTTCACGAACAACCAGGCGACGGCGGAAGAATTGCTCGCCGTCGAGCAATGCGCCATTCCCGGCCCGGGTTCCTGCGGCGGGATGTACACCGCCAACACCATGGCCAGCGCGATTGAAGCGCTCGGCATGAGTCTGCCCAACAGCTCCGCGCAAAACGCCATCTCGCCCGCGAAGAAAGACGATTGCCGCCGCGCCGGCGCGTGCGTCGTCGAGATGCTCAGGACCGGCTTGCGCCCGCTCGACATCCTCACGAAGAAAGCGTTCGAGAACGCCATCACCGTCGTCATCGCGCTCGGCGGCTCGACGAATGCCGTGTTGCACCTGCTCGCCATCGCGCACGCCGCGAAGGTGAAGCTGACCATTGACGACTTCACGCGCGTCGGCAAACGCGTGCCCGTGCTCGCGGATCTCAAGCCCAGCGGGAAGCATTTGATGTCCGAACTCGTCGCCATCGGCGGCATTCGCGCGCTCATGAGGACGTTGCTCGACGCCGGCCTGCTCCACGGCGATTGCCTCACCGTCACCGGCCAGACGATGGCGCAATCGCTGGCGGACGTGCCGCCGTATCCGACGGGTCAGACGATCATCCGACCGTTGAGCGATCCGATCAAAAAAGATAGCCACCTCGTCATCTTCCGCGGCAACCTTGCCTCCGAAGGCGCGGTCGGAAAAATTTCCGGCAAGGAAGGACTCAAGTTCACCGGCAAAGCCACCGTGTTTGAAGGCGAAGAGAAAGCGCTCAAAGCCATTCTCAATGGCAAGGTGAAGGCCGGTCACGTCGTCGTCATCCGCAGCGAGGGGCCGAAAGGCGGACCGGGAATGCGCGAAATGCTTTCGCCGACAAGTGCCATCATGGGCAAGGGTCTCGGCAAGACAGTCGCGCTCATCACGGACGGCCGTTTCAGCGGCGGCAGCCACGGCTTCGTGGTCGGCCACGTGACGCCGGAAGCGTACGTCGGCGGTGCGATCGCGCTCGTGAAGAACGGCGACACGATCACCATTGACGCCGAGAAACGGGAGTTGACGCTCGAAGTCCCGTCCGCCGAATTGAAGCAGCGCAAGAAGTCGTGGAAGAAACCCGCGCCCCGTTACACCCGCGGCGTACTCGCGAAATACGCCGCCCACGTCACGAGCGCCTCGCTCGGCGCCGTGACGGATGCGGATTTGAAATTGTAAGGCCAATGGCTTTATTGAATCAACCCGGAGCCAATATGAACTCATCCCGCATCAAGCCGGAACAATTGCGCAGCATGAAATGCCTGAGCCGCTTCAACGACGAGGAGCGGGCGGCGTTTCTCGAATTCGTCGAGCCGGCGAACTGCGGCCGCAACGTGGTGCTGATTGAAGAAGGCGCGGCCGGGGACTGCATGTTATTTGATCCTCGAAGGGCAGATGCGCGTGTTCACCCGCAAGAAAGGTCAGGTGGTGACGCTGAAGATTCTGGACGCGGGCGATGCGTTCGGGGACATCGCCCTGTTCAACAACACGCCGCGCATGGCGAGCGTGGACGCGGTGCGCGACAGCCAGTTGCTCAAACTTACGGCGGGCGGCTTGGAGCAGTTGACCGCGAAGCATCCGGACCTTTCGACCGAGTTTATGCGGGCGCTGGCCACGTCGCTCAGCCAGATGTACGCGGACTTCCACTGAAGTCATCGCGGTAACACATCCACTTCCCGTCGGAATTGGGTGTGATTAAAAACGGGTGAGGGCATTATGGACTGCGGTGGCAAGTCGGACGCGACACCGCTTCGGCACCGACGACGGCAATGGAAATGAGCAACCCGCCCCGTTCGCTCGAAAGCGGTGTCGCGTCCGACTTGCCACCGCAGTCCAAAAATACCGCCAGCACCCGCTCACCCTCACCCACCTTTACTCGCACCCGGCGGAATTCTTTGCGGCGACTTGACGTTGTGTTTTCCACCGGTCCGAGTTAATCTCCGGCCATGAACCCGCAACTATCCGCTCGTGCGAATGGCTTTGCCTTCGCGAATCGCCGCCAATTCCTTTCCAACCTCGCGCTCGCCTCGACGTTCTTCACCGTGCCCGGCGCGTTCGCGGAGCAATTGTTCGTCACCCCGCGCCAGACCGAGGGGCCGTTTTATCCCGATCACCTCCCGCTCGACACGGACAACGATCTGGTGAAGGTGAACGATTCCACCACGCCTGCCGTCGGTGAAATCACCTGGCTCAGCGGACGCATCCTCACCGCGAGTGGCGAACCGGTGCGCAATGCCACAGTGGAGATCTGGCAGGTGGATCATCACGGCGTTTATCTCCACAGCGGCAGCGAGGGCCGCAAGCAACGCGACGCAAACTTTCAGGGCTTCGGTCGTTTCCTCACCGGCGCGAGTGGCGAATATGTTTTTCGCACCATCAAGCCCGTCGCCTATCCGGGGCGCACGCCGCACATTCATTTCGCGATCAAGACCAAGGGCCGCGACAAGTTCACCACGCAATGCTACATCGAGGGTGAGCCGCAAAACAAAACCGACGGCGTGCTCCGCAACATCACCGACGAGAAGGCGCGCAAGTCCGTCATCGTGCCGTTCGCGCCGCTGAAGAATTCGCGCATCGGCGAGTTGGCCGCGAAGTTCGACGTGGTGCTGGGGTTCACGCCGGAAGCCTGACCCCGAGGGTTTGGACATGAAACCGCGGAGACGCGACAGACGCAGAGAGGATTAAACATTTCCTCCTCTGCGTCTGTCGCGTCTCTGCGGTTGATTCCGTATCGCACAGACACCCATCGAACCAGCCAAACGAAAGAGCCAGCCATGAAAAAAATATTCCTGTTCGCAATCCTGTTCACCTTGACCGCGTGCGCGTCCGCCCAGGACTGGGCCAAGGCGAAAATTGAAAAATCCCCGCGCCATCACGAGTTCGTGAACGTGAAACACGGCGACCGCGAGGTGAATTGTTTCATCACCTATCCCGAGGTGAAGGACAAAGCCACCGCCGTCATCGTCATCCACGAAATCTTCGGCCTGAGCGATTGGGCGCGCAGCGTGACGGATGACCTGGCCGCGGCTGGCTACATCGCCATCGCGCCGGACCTGCTCTCGGGCAGCGCTGCGGGCGGCGGCGGCACGGCTGAGTTGATCAAGAGCGGCGCTGAAGTCGGTCAGGCCATTCGCAAGTTGCCGGCGGATCAGATCACGGCGGACTTGAACGCCGTGGCGGAGTACCTCGCAAAACTTCCCTCGTGCAACGGCAAGGTGGCGGTGGGCGGCTTTTGCTGGGGCGGCACGCAGACGTTCCGGTTCGCGACGAACAACAAGGACGTGAAGGCGGCGCTCGTTTTTTACGGCAGCGGCCCGGAGAAGGAAGAAGACCTCGCGCGCATCAAAGCGCCGGTCTATGGCTTTTACGGCGGGAACGACAACCGCGTCACCTCGACCGTCGCGAAGTCCGCCGAGCTGATGAAGAAAGCCGGCAAAACTTACGAGCCGAAAACTTACGACGACGCGGGCCACGGTTTCATGCGCGCCGGTGAAGCGCCGGACCCCAACGAGGCGAACAAAAAAGCGCACGACGAAGCGTGGACGCGCATCAAGGAGTTGTTGAAGAAACTTTAGCGAATCCGCCGGGCGAACCCCTGCCCGCGACTACGCGCTCAAGTCGGCAGCGTCCTGCCGATAGAGTGGCAATCTGGCAATTACGCACGAAGCAACTCTCGAAACGGATTTCACGCCGCGGATCGCGCGCGCTTTTTCAGGATTTGTTGGAGCAGCCACTGGAGGCCGATGCCGGGCAACGCGCCGATGACGAAGGCGATCAACAATTCGTACTGCCGCACCCGCGCACGGTCGTGCAGCCACCACGCGCACGCGCCGTACGCCCCCAGTGAAATGATCAACCCAACCACGGCCCCGGCGACGACCGGTCCCCGTCCGAGAATGTTCAACACGCCACCGATCAATCCGCACACTCCAACCACCGCGCAGATGATCGTCGTGGAAATCTCGAGACTGAACATCCACGTCGCGAGCGCGGCCACGAGCGGCGCGCCAAAGGCGATGTAGGTGCCGATCTTGTTGATCTGGGTTTCATCGCTGGACCAACCGTCCTTGCCGCGAGCTTGTTTTTGGGGAACCGATTTTGGCGGCGGTGGCTCCGGACGGGCAGGAATCGGCAATCGGGCGGGGGCCGCGAAGGGCGGCGGTGGCGGCGGAACTGGCGGCGCCGCACCAATCGGCGCAAACACCACCGGTGGCGGCGGCAGAATGGCGATCACCGGCTCCGGTTGCGCGGCGAGGGCCTGGGCGATGAACGCATTCGCCGCCGAGGTGCCGTCCACGCAGCACGCCGGACACGCGACGCGCGCGGGCATCCCGCCTTTGTAAGGTTCGACATCGAACGCGTAACGCTGGCCGCACGCGCACTCAAGTTTGACGCTGATCATTCGTTTCATCCGCAGAAAAACCATTCGCCGGGTGGAACGCAAGGGAATTTGTTTCCGGAACTCGAAGCGGTTTCACCGCAAAAAAGATTGGCAAGCAGCGCCGGTCTTGAGGCAAAGTGGACTCATGACCGACTCCGCGAACACCGTGATCTTCACCCGCCCGCCGGCCACTGTG
>SIBJ01000077.1 GCA_009695195.1 Pedosphaera sp. | reverse complement strand
CTGTCGGACAGCATTCCAATGTGCCCCAAAAACTGTCCGACCTCAGCCCGGAACACTGTCCGATATGAATCGGAACGGTGTCCGGCAGAAATTGGAACGCTGTCCGACAGAAATCGGAATCACTGTCCGACAGCCCCCGGAATACGCACCCCACTGCACAGTCTCCTCCGTGATGTAAAACTCATAGTGGAATTGATCCTCGAATTCTGCCTCGGGGTCTGAGTGAACTTTGAAGTCCGCTACCCAATCGGGCTTGCTGTCGGTCATCTGCTTGATGCGCTGCGCCCAATCCTCGACGTCACGCTCTCCAAATTCCGTCATCTGCCAAATCCCGATCTCTGGCATCCGAATGAATCCTTCGTTCTTTAGCGAGTTGCGATGCCACGACAATTCGTGTTCCCAAATCATCTCACCTGCCGCACATGTTTCCTCATCCTTCGCCGGTATGTGCAACAAGCCACGAGATCGAATAAAACGGAGAACCTTCCTCTTGTGTGGGCTGGCAATGCCGTAAAGTTTGCGGAACAGGTAAAGCGCGACAAGAAGAACTCGTCGCTGCTGTTTCACCTTCCCGAATTTCATAACGTGCGTGCAAATGCTGCCTAAAATTCCTTCTTGAGGTCCAAGAGTTTCCCCTCGATTATCACTACACTCCACACTTTCGCCGAGTCATCGCCATTGACACCTTTGCTGAACTGGAGTTCATGACGACTGTTTCTGATCTCGAACGCCACAGCCCACGGCAAGTGCGTGCCTCCTGCTACCACAGCGGGAATCAGGTTCGTTGGACATTCCAGTTCCGCAACACACTTTCCAGACCATAGGACGAGCGTCTCAAGCGGTTCGACGTCAAATATCGCCACAGCTTGTTCACCGGACTGAACCAGGTCGCGAAGGTAACAAGTTGCGGCGATTTGTTTGTTGGTGCCTAACACCCGCTGAACGTCGATTGAATAGACGCGGTTTGTGCCAACTGATTTCTCTATTTCCTGACCGAAAACAGCGCAGTTGTATCCACGAGCGAGCGCAACGGTCTGCTCCTCCGGCGACGCGTTGCGTTGGCTACTGGTCTCGTGCGACTCATTTGACTGGGGCGAGCAACCAACGAAAAACGCCATGAGCACCAACACAGCATGGAAAGCTGCGAACCTCATGAAGTTATTGCCATTGTTGCCATTCTGTTGAGCGGGTACGCACATACGATTTGGGCATACTCGGCGTCTTATGGGGTGTGCCCTGTTGCCGCTTGGTCGGTTCGGTTCGTAATCCGCTGCCAAGAGCGCCTTCTGGCGTCTGCCAAATCAACCTCGCCGTTAAGGCGGTTGCAACGCCAGATGATTTCACCATTTGAGCCAGTGTGGTATTCGTATTCGGCGGGCGCGTTCCGGCTACAGCCGCCGAGCAGCAAC
This sequence comes from Pedosphaera sp., assembly GCA_009695195.1. GTDB lineage: Bacteria > Verrucomicrobiota > Verrucomicrobiia > Limisphaerales > JADLHS01 > CAIKLQ01. The sequence continues at coordinate 19,888 of SIBJ01000077.1, read as the reverse complement.
GCCACGCTGACAAAGAAGCAAGCCGATAGTTCGTGAGCGACTGCAGCCAACAAAAACGTGGCGCGGTTTAGCAAACCGATTGCGATGACCATGAAGTGTTTCTCGTCCGTTCTCATGCGGCGAGCCTGCGCCTGAGCGGTTTCAGCGTCAATGGCAGATTCGGGGATTTGATTTCCGCCAAGGTGGTGAAGGTGGATGCGGCCAATGATCTGGCGTTGCTCAAGGCGGAGGTGCGGGCGGCGGGCAAGGATGAAGGAAGAATTATGAATGATGAAACGGGGGAACGGCAGGCGGAGGTGCTCGTACTGATTTACTGAAGCGTTGACGCGAATTGCGCGAATTGTCGCGAATGGGATTTCAGTTCGTGTAAATTCGCGGAATTCGTGTCCAAGCGCCCCTGCCGCAGAATTCTCAAGCCGATTTTTGTTCGCCGAGAAGTTGCCGCACAGTTTGCAGCACTTCGCGGATCAATTCTTCGCGCGAGAACGCGCCCTTTTGCAGGATCGCCTGCACGTGACCTTCCAAGCGCCGCCGGTCCTCAGCCGTGATCTCCTTGCCGCTGACCACGACCACGGGAATTTTCCGCCAGTCCTCGCGCTGGTGCAGTTCGGCGATCAGCTCGAAGCCGTCCATCACCGGCATCTTCAGATCGAGCAGGATCAGCGACGGCGTCTGCTGGCCGATGCTTTCCAGCGCGGTGAGGCCGTTGTCCGCCTCGGCCACGGTGCATTGGCTCTCGCGCAACATGCGGCAGATGAATTCGCGCGCCTGCGGATCGTCCTCCACCACCAGCACGTGGCTCGCGGGTTTCTGCCGGTGATATTTTTTCAGCACGCCGACGAGCCGGTCGCGATCAATCGGCTTCTGTAAATAATCCGCCACGCCCATCGCGAACCCAAAATCCTGGTCCGACCGCACGCTCAACATGATGACGGGGATCGCCGCGAGTTCGGGATCGTCCTTGAGCAACGCGAGCACCACCCAGCCGTCCATCTCCGGCATGATAACGTCCAGCGTGATGATGGCGGGGCGCAGTTCGCGCGCGAGGCGCAGCCCTTCCGCGCCGTTGCGGGCGAACTTGAGCGTGTAACCTTCCGGCCCGAGCGCGGCGGCCAGCAGATCGTGAACGGCGGGGTCGTCGTCAATGATGAGGATGCAATCGCTGCCGCTGCGCGCTTTGAACGTGGTGGTGGAAGGCGACGGAACTGCCGGGGCCGAGGCGGGCTTCGCGCAGATGGCGGGCAGTTCGATACTGAAGACCGAGCCTTTGCCGGGTTCGCTCGTGACGCGGATGTCGCCGCCCATCATCTGGCAGAATTTTTTGGTGAGCGCGAGGCCGAGGCCGGTGCCGCCGTATTTGCGCGAGGTGGAATCGTCCGCCTGCGAGAAGGCGCGGAAAAGTTTTCCGAGTTGTTCCGGCGTCATGCCGATGCCGGTGTCCCGGATACGGAAGACCAGCCAGTCCGCGCCATTGCGCGCTTCGCGGCTCGCAGTCAGCGTGATAGTGCCCGCCTCGGTGAACTTGCTGGCGTTGCTGAGCAGATTGAGCAGGCATTGGCGGACTTTGATGCGGTCAGCCTGCATGTCGCCGAGATTTTCGGCGCACTCGATGACGAGCTGGTTTTTCTTCCGCTCGACCAGCGGGCGCAAGACGCCCTTGAGATCGCGCACGAGCACGCCGACGTCGAAGGTCTCGACGTGAACCTCCATCTTGCCGGCCTCGATCTTCGAGATGTCGAGAATGTCGTTGATGAGTTCGAGGAGGTAGCGCCCGGAATCGTGGACACGGCGCAAATCCTCCGACCATTCCTTTTTGCCCTCGGCCTCGACATCGGCGACGAGCATTTCGCTGAAGCCGATGATGGCGGTGAGCGGCGTGCGGAGTTCATGACTCATGAACGATAGGAAATTGCTCTTGGCCTGGTTCGCTTTCTCGGCGGTGACGCGCGCCTCCTGCAATTCGATGTCGCGTTTCTGGATCTGCACCAGCATTTCGTTAAAGGAATCAATCAGCGCGCCGACCTCATCGTTGCCGAGCTTTTCGGCGCGGACGGAGTAATCCTTTTTCTCAGAGACGGCGCGGGCGGTTGAAGAAAGTTCGAGCACCGGTTTGGTGATGACACGCTGCAATCCGGCTGAAACCAGCAGCGCAGCCACGAGCGACGCCCCCAACACCACCGCCACAATGCCGACGTACTGCCAGAGCCGGGTGTAAATCTGGTCCAGACTTGAGCGGATGAAGATGGTGCCAATCTGCTTGTGATTGTCGCGGTCGTAGATCGGCTGAAACAGTTCGAGCGAATCGCCGAAGCGATGGCCAACGCCCGGGATTTCGGCGGGAAAATTCGGAGCGGGAGCGTCGGCCGGATATTTCGCCCAGACGCGGCCATCTTTGTAAATGCAGGCGGCGGTGACGCGTTTGTCGTTCTGGAGTCCCGGCAGCGTGTTGTTCTCCGCATTATCCGGCTGTTCGAATTCAAGGGCGGACATGCAGTTCTTGCCGACGACGCCGGCGAGCATGGACATTTCCGAAACGAGATTGCCCCGAAACGTGAACAGTTCGTAAGCCACGAAGGCCACGCAGGCCAGGGACAACGCGATGCACGTGGTCAGCATGATGATCCACGTCATCTTGCGTTTGATGGAGAGGTCCCGGAAGAAGCTCATGTGCGGAGGACGTTGCGGGCGAGCTTCAAGAGTTGCGCGTCGAGTTTCAAGTTCGCCCGCTGCGCCGCCAGGAGGTTGACTTCAAAGGCGACGGTCTGCGTGCCGGCGCTTTTCTTTTCGGTGAGCAGGTTGATCATGCCGCTGGCCTGGAGGAAGCCGTCCACTTCGGCGATGGTGAGGACGTTGGATTTCTCCAGCGCCTTGAGGATCTGCGCCAGCTTGTTCGTCTCGGACGACGCGATGAACAACAACTGGCAGTCCGACTTCTGAACGTCTTCGACGGTGAGAAATCTTCTGATCTCCAGCTTGCGGCCTTTGACGGTCTTGCCGTTGATGATTTCGATGTCCTTGCCGAAGGGGTCCTTGTCGGTCGGGTCCTTGAGGATGCCGAGCACGAACGGCGCATCGTCGCTGGCGAACGCCTCCTTCGGCCACTCGGTGTATTTGGCGAAGTTGAAAAGGTAAAGGGCCTTGTGCTGGTTCGGGGTGAGCGTGACGCTTTGCGCCGCCAGTTCCAACGTCAACGCCACCGCGACGCCGACCGCCACCGTGGCGACGGCGAACTGCCGGAGGAATGGTCGGCGAGGTGGGCGCATGAGATCAGTTGGCGGCGGCAGAGGTCATTGTTGATACGCGCGGTAAAAACGCCGGCTGGCGCTGACCGCGGTTGGGTCAATCAAATCGAGGAAGCCGGCTGGCGGCACGGTGTTCGTGAGCACGGAGAACCAGGCCGTCAGGTTGGGCGAAATCTCGACGACATAAACGCCCGGCGGGCCGGTGAGGCGCAGGTGAAAACCGCCGGCGTCATAACCGAGCGGGGTGAGCACCGCGCCGGATTTCACCGTGAGCGTCGCGCTCGCGCTGGAGTTCGTGCCGACCGGGTTCGCGATGACGCAACTGTAAACGCCCGCGTCGGCGAGCTGTGCGTTGGTGCGCGTAAAAAATCTCTGCGTCGCGCCCGCAATGTTCGTCCCGTTGAGCCGCCACTGATAACTCAGCGTGTTGTTACCAGCCGCCGTCAAAGCGAACATCGCCGTCGCGCCGGGACTGACACTCTGGTCCCACGGCGGGTTGACGACCACGGGCGCGCCGTTGCCTTTCAACGTCACGCTGTGATGCGCGCCGGCGGACACGGCGATCAAGGCGGAGTTCGCGCTGGTGAAGATGAAGGGGACGTTGGTTTCGCCGAGGAAGTTTTGGCCCCACGCCGCCACGGAACCGTTTTCCCGCAGCACCACGCAGTGCGCGCCGCCGGCGGAGATCGCCGCGACGGTGTTCAGTCCCGCCGGCACATTGGTCTGACCGGAAGCATTGTCGCCCCACGCGACCACGGACCGGTTGGTGCGCAGCGCGAGGTTGAAACCATTTCCCGCAGAAACGGCGATCACGCCGGTCAACCCGGGCGGCGGCGTGAGTTCGCCGTGGCTGTTGTCGCCCCAGGTGACGATTGAACCGTCGCGTTTGAGCGCCAGGCTGTGATAGTAACCGGCGGCAATCCGCACCACGTCCGTCAATCCTGGCGGCACCACGGTCTCGCCAAGGTTATCCTGCCCCCACGCGATGACTTTTCCGTCCGCGAGCAACGCCAGATTATGATGATCGCCCGCCGCGAGGCTGATCACATTGCTCAGGCCTGAGGGCACGTTGGTCTGGTCGAAACTGTTGTCGCCCCAGGCAACCACGGTACCGTCGCCGCGCAAAGCGAGGCTGTGATTCATGCCCGCCGCGATTTTGATCGCGTTGGTCAAGTCGGGTGGCGGGTCGAGCTGACCGAAAGTGTTGTCGCCCCAGCCGAAAACCACTCCGTTGGTCTTGAGCGCGAGGCTGTGCTTGCCGCCGGCCGCGACGGCTTGATAACCGCCGCTCAATCCGACCGGCACCGTCGAAGCGGGCTCGGCGGTGTTGCCCCAACAGCCGGCGGTCCACGACGGCAACGTCACGGTCAGCGTCGCATTGGAACTGGTCACCGCGCCGTACGGGTTGGAAACGACCGCGGAATAAAGGCCCGCCTGCCACGCCTGCACGTTCACCAGCGACAACGTCGAAGTGATCTGGCCGGCCAGGAAATTCGTCGTGTAAAACCGCCATTGATAACTCAACGGCGCCGCGCCGGTGGCGGTCACCGAAAAATTGGCGTTCGCGGTTTCGGGGCGGTTGAGGTTCACCGGATGCGCGGTGATCACCGGCGGCGCGAGCACGGTGAGCGTGGCGTTGGTGATGACGTAGCCGACGGCGTTCGTCACGGCGACGCTGTAATCGCCCGCGTTGGTCGTCTGCACGTTGAAGAGTGTGTAACTCGTGTTCGTCGCGTTCGCGATGTTCACGCCGTTGAAGCGCCATTGGTAAGTCGGGTAGGTGAAACTGGAGACGACCACCGAGAAGTCCGCGGTGCTCCCGACCACATTCGTCTGGCTTTGCGGCGGGACGAGGACCTGGGGCGGCCCGCCTTGCGCAAAATTTTTCACCGTGAGGCCGGGCGCGAGCAGGGCGAGCAACGACAAACAAACCGCGCCGGCGGGGGAACGTCGGGTTTTCATTTCAGAATCGGTAGCTGAGTTTCACCCGAAAAGTCCGCCCGTCCTGCTCGATCAAGTCCTGGCGATGACCCGGCGTGGAGGGATCGGCATATCTTCGGTCCAGTAAGTTATCCACACTCGCCGAAAAGTCCAAGCCCTTCACCAGATTTTGACTGAATAATGTGAGGTTCACCACCCCGTACGCCGCCGCATTCAGGCCGGGCTGCTCGGTTCCGGTCAAGTCGAGTCGCCGGGTGGTGCGGCGACTGGCCAGTTGAAATTCCACGCCGGCAAAAATCTTTTCCTTCCACACCGGCACGCTGACGTTGAGCTTCGCGAGGTGCTTTGGCGAGTCGGTCAGGGTTTTCTTCGTCGTCCGGTTCTCCGTTTCCTGAAACGTGTAGCTCGCCCGCCCGCGCAAACCGTGCGCCCACGAGCCGTCCAGCGCGAGTTCGATGCCGTGCGCGTCCACGCCGTTGAGATTCTCAAAACGCTGATGGCCCATTGCGGAGTTGAAGATGATCAAGTCATCTATCTGGTTGTAAAATCCGGCCACGGATGACCGCAGATGACTGCCGATGCCCTGCTCCCAGACCAGTTCGTAGGTCGTGATCGTCTCCGGCTTGATGTTCTGGTTGCGCAGGTCGCTCAGTTCGAAAAAGTTTGGCGCGCGGAACGCCGAGCCGTAGAGCGCCTTGAAGACGGTTTCCTTCCACGGATTGTAGATCAGCGCCAGCCGCGGATTGAACGCGGGGTCAAAACTCCCGTACTGGTCATAACGCCCGCCCGCGCTGAGCACGAGGTTGGTCACCAGCGTGAAGTCGCCCTGCAAATAAATCCCGTGGCTCTGGCGCGAGCGCCGGATTTCCTGGAACGCCGTGGTCTCGCGCTGGCGAAAATCATCCCGGTACTCGCCGCCCGCCATGACCGTGTGCCGGTCCCACAATCGCTTCGTCACCTGCAACTCCGCGCCCCACCACTCCGCCGACCGCGAATCCGGGAACAGCGCCCCGCCGAACGGCGTGCCGATGTCCAGGTTCTGCCGGTCGTAATAAACCTGCGCGTTCACATCCAGCGCGTTCGCGAAACTGTGCGCGTACTTCGCGTTCACATAGCTCCGCTCGTCGGTCGTGCGCAGCCGGGGGTCGTTGAAGTCGGCGAGAAACTGCGCGGTGGGATTCCCCTTCTCGCGCGTGATGAACGCTCCCTCGACGCTGAAATCATGAAACGCCACCCGGCCAAAAAAACTTTTGTATTCATCGCGATCCGCGTTCTGCGCGATGCCGTTGTTGCTGTTGGTCGCGTTGAATTCCTTGTAGAAAAGCCGGGTTCGCCCCGCGCTGTCGTAAATCGTGCCCGACAAAAACAGTTCCAGCCCGTTCGTGAATTCGTGGCCGTAGGTCACACGGCCTTTGAACGTGTCGTAGCTCGCCGCTTCGCCCGACACCTCGCCGCCAAGCCCCGTCATGTCTTTGCCCTTGCGCGTGATCACATTCACCACGCCGAAGAAAGCGTTGTTGCCGTAAAGACTCGAACCCGGCCCGCGGATGATCTCCACCCGGTCAATCAAGTCCGCGTCGAGAATGAATTCCGTCCCGATGTAAGCGCCGTCGGAGAGGCTGTTGTTGATGCGATGCCCGTCCACCAGCAACAGCACGCGATTGTTATTGTCACCGAGGTTGAACCCGCGCACGCCGAGAAAGGAATAGTTGCGATCGTACGAAGTGTAGAGTCCCGGCGCGGTTGCAAGAATATCGGCTAGTGTGCGGTGGCCATATTTTTTCACCTCGTCGCTGGTGATGATCGTGACCGACGACGGCGCCTCGGTGATCTTCTGTTTGTATTTCGACGCGCCCTCGACGGTGGGAATCTCCAGCTTCACCAATTCCTCGAAACTGATTTCCGTCGGGTCCTTCACCATCGTCGCCGCGGGCTTCGCGTCCTCCGCGCGACTGCTCGCCAACGAGACTGCCAGCGCCAGAAGGGCGGCCAATCGGTGGACGGTGGAGAAGATTGGGAAGGATTGCGCCGGTTGCTGAATCAATCGGCGACGAAGTAAAGACCGCAGGGTTTTGCGTTTCACCGGACGCATTAAGCGCCGAAAATCCGGCCAATTGCAAGCCGCCATTCAAATCGCTGGCCACGCGCGCAGCGTCATGGAGTGCGGTGGGTGAGGGGCGAGGGCACACACCGCTTTCGGCGTCGTGGAGTCGTCCGACATTTTCCACGCGCGCGGATGGAAAGCGGTGTCAGCCCCTTTCCCCGCCAGCCACCGCACTCCATGAAGCTGCCGCGCGATTCGCAGCTTGTCGCGTCAGCCGTGGCAACACATGACAACTTTTTTACAATCGTTTTACCCGCCTCTGGCAAACGTTCCCACGCGCTCCCGCAAACTGCGGCCAATGAAATCTATCTTTGCTCTCGTCTGCGCCGGAGCTGTATGCGTCCTCGCCAATCCCGCTTCCGCCGAACAAGTTTCACGCGCCGCCGTTCGGCCGGATGTCGCCTTCTTCATCAGTTGCGCCGGCGCAGTCATGCCAACACTCGATCAACTCACCCGCGACGCTGTTTCCGAAAACCGCACCATCGCGACCAATGCCATCCGCTCCCTCCGCGCTCGCGGGCCGGAGGGATTGCGCGCGTTGCTGGAAACGCACGCCGAAACTTTGAAGCAGCACGACGCAAATCGAAACCGCCCCGCCGCCACTGTCCAACCCGACGAATCCTGGCAACGTTTGAAAGCCGCGCTCGATGGCGTCAGCAAACAACGCGATTGCTTCGCCTCAAAACTTTTTTGGTACACCGATTTCGAGTCGGCCAAAGCTGCCGCGCGCGCCGCCGACAAACCGATTCTCTCGCTCCGGTTGCTCGGCCAGCTCGACGAAGAATTCAGTTGCGCCAACAGCCGCTTCTTCCGCACGACGCTTTACGCCAACGCCGAAGTCGCCCGCTTCCTGAATGACTATTTCATCCTTCACTGGAAATCCGTCCGGCCTGTCCCAAAGGTCACGATTGATTTCGGCGATGGTCGCAAACTCGAACGCACCCTCACCGGCAACAGCATCCATTACGTGCTCGATGCCGAGGGCCGCGTGATTGACGCGCTGCCCGGACTTTACGGCGCGCAAACTTTCCTGCGTGAACTCCACCGCGCCGAGGACGCCACGCGCGCGGTCGCGAAGCTGACCGATGAACCGCGCCAGTCCGCGTTGCGCGACTTCCATCGCACGCGCCTCCTCGCGTTGAACAGCGAATACGCCGCCGACTTGCAACGCCTCAGCGCGCCAACGCCCGTGCGTTTCGAAACGACCGCCGCCACGTCCATCGTGCCCGGCGCGCAACCGCCCACCGCGCAAGCCGCCGGTCGTCTGGCCGGTGGCAAGCGCAGAGTCGAAATGCCAATCCTGAAGCGAACCGCAAACGCCACTGATAATGATGATGCCATCTGGCAACGCATCGGCGACCTGCACACCGACACCGCGCGCGTGGATGAGAGCGCGCGGGCCTTGATCCGCGAGAAAGCCCCCACCGCCATCGCCGCCGCACAGTTCACCAGGCTCAAGGCGTTCGTCGAAAACCCCGTCCTCCGCCAGATCCGCAATCTCGAACGCTCCATCTCCGAGGACACCGCGCGCAACGAGTATCTGTTTCACACCCGGATTCACGACTGGCTCGCCAACGGCGCCGCGCCCGCCGAAGTTGACAAGCTCAACACGAAAGTTTACGCAGAGTTGTTCCTGACGCCCGATTCCGACCCGTGGCTCGGCCTGTTGCCGAATGACACTTTCGCCGCGCTCGAAAACGACGGCATCACCGTGACGACGAAGCGTTGACCAAACGAAACCGCAACCACCGACCACTATGAAAAAAATCCAATCCCTCGCCCTGCTGCTCGCCACCGTCACCGCTGGATTCACCGCCGATGCCCCGCGCGATCTCGTCGTTCACGAATGGGGCACGTTCACCGACGTGCAAGGCGGCGACGGCAAATTGATTTCCTGGCAGGCCCAGCAGATCGGTGACCTGCCGGGTTTCGTTTACAACTGGATGCGCCCCGGTCGCGGTCGGCAGACACCAACGATCCTCACTTTCGGCAAGGGCGGTCTCGCCGGCCTGCAACGCATGGAGACGCCGGTCATATATTTTTACTCGGACAAGGAATTCGACGCCGATGTCACGGTGAAATTTCCCGGCGGCCACATCACCGAATGGTTTCCCCAGGCCGATGAAGTCGGCGCGCCGGGTCTCGTGGCCAAAGCCGCCGCCACGGTCACGAGGAATCCCACTGGCGGCAACCTCATCCGCTGGCAAAACCTCCGCGTCCTGCCCGCGAAACCAAATGCCGCCCTCGCCGCGCGGATGCCGACCAGCACCAACGGCACGCATTACTTCGCCGCGCGCGAAACCGATTCCGCCTTCCTCCGCGCCCACGATGCCAGTTCCACCAACCTCCCCGTGCAGTATGAAAAATTTCTTTTCTACCGCGGCACCGGCGATTTCAAAACGCCCCTCACCGTCACCACGACCGATGACGGCGCGGTCAGCGTCCACAACACCGGCGTGGTGCCGCTCGGAAATTTGTTTCTCCTCAACGTGAAAGACGGCGCGGCGGAATGGACGCAACTTGGGAAACTCCCCGCCGGCGCACGGCAGCCGTGGCAGAAGTTGAACTCCACCGCGCGGGTGCCGCAGGCGGAGTTTCAAAAACAAATCGGCGACGCGATGGCTGCCGCGCTCACCGACGCCGGCCTGTTCCCCGCCGAAGCGAAGGCGATGGTGAAAACGTGGAGCAAGTCGTGGTTCGCCGAGGAAGGCGCGCGGGTGCTTTATATTTTGCCGCGCGGCTGGACCGACGAAACGCTCCCGCTCACGCTCAACCCGAAACCGCGCCAACTCGTCCGCGTGATGGTGGGTCGTGCTGAAATCATCACGCCGGCTTTGCAAAAAGAAATTGTGACCCTGATGAAGCTCAACCAGACCGGAGACAAGGTTGCGACCGACATACTCCAAGCCCACTGGGTCAAGCTTGGCCGCTTCGCGGGCCCGGCAGCGCGGCTCGCCAGTCAGCAGCTTGAGAAGGAGAAGGACAAACCGGTTGCCGCTGCGGACAAATCCGTCGCCCGCGCGGAGTTCGAATGATACGCTTTGGCTTGCGCCCGCCGTGATCGCGGCGCGCGACGCGAGTTACCGATGAAAAAAGTCGCCTTGCTGTTCGTGCTCGCCGTGCTGGTGCCGAGCGTTGTGCTCGCGCTGCTCGCGGCGCGCACGCTGCGCGATCAGCAGTTCGTCGTCGAGCGCCAGCAGTCGCTCCTTTGCCAGACCGTCACCGATGCCTTCGCCAAGCAGGTCAACGACTACCTCGCCGAAGCGCAGCGCGAATTCGATGCGGTCGTCGAGAAACTGGTGACGAACGCCAACCCGCGAACCGCCGCCGCGCAATTCGACGAACGTCTCCGCACCAACTGGCCGATGGCCGAGGTCGGATTCTGCGTCACGCTCTCCGGCGCGTTGCTGTGCCCCGCGCCCGCCAGCAGCCCGGCGGCGCGGGCGTTCTGCCTCGACAACGGCGGCTTCCTCGCCAACCGCGAGAGCGTGGAAGTTTATTGGAACGATTACTCCGCGAAGGGACAAAGTTTCAACAACGCGCGCGGCGGCAATCAACAATTTGAAACGCAACAACTCTCCGCCAACAGTTCATCCGCGAATTCCTCGCGCGCCGAATGGGGCAACAACTCTCAACCGTCGCTGACGAACGCCAATCTCAAGACTCAATCGCGCAAAGTGAATCCCGCGCAACAGGGCGCCCAGAACATCATGCCCAACGAGCCGGCGCAGGAGCAGAACGTCTCGAAGGTCGTCGCCACCGAAGCCGAGTTCCGCCAACTCATCGGCGACGCGACCGACGGCATGTTGGTCCGCTTCCTCCAAAACAAACTCAAATTGATGTTCTGGCACCGGCTCGAACGCGATCCGCAACTCGTCTTCGGCGCGCAACTGGACTTGCGGGCAATCACTGGGCGGCTGCGGTCAATGCTCAGCGATTCACCGAGTTACCGAATCGCGCCCACGGCAAATCTAAATCGTGTTGAAAGCGTAAGTGTTGCTCGCCCGGCCGGCCTTGCCAATTCTGCGGAAAGTTTCTTTTTCCTTACTCCAGAAAACATTTGCCTTGTTGTGCTTGATGATGGCGCGAAACCGGTGACGACATCGGACCAGTTCTTAGAATTGGAACTGCGGAAAAGAGCCGACCACCAATTGCCCGGCGGCGTCGAGGCGCAATTCCGCGCCCAGTTCAAAACAGATTTCAAACATCCATTCGTCGCCACGGAAATTGGCGAGGCACTGCCGCATTGGGAGGTGGCCGCTTACCTCACAAATCCCAATGCCCTCAAGCAGGCCGCCCAAACCATCCGTCTCACGCTCGGCCTGCTCATCGCGCTGTTGCTGATCACGATGATCATCGGAAGCTGGCTCATCGTGAACGATCTCAACCGTCAGATGACGCTCGCGCGGCAGAAAACCGATTTCGTCAGCAACGTCTCGCACGAACTGAAAACACCGCTCACTTCCATCCGCATGTTCTCCGAGCTGCTCGCCGAGGACCGCGTGTCCGACCGCGACAAACAAAAATCCTATCTCCACATCATCTCGGCGGAGGCGGCGCGGCTCACGCGGCTCATCAACAACGTGCTCGACTTCGCCCGCTTCGAGCGCGGCGAGAAGAAATATAATTTCCAGGATTGCGACCTCGCCGCCGTGGCGCGCGACACGGCGGAAAGCTACCGCCCGCATCTGGAGAACAACGGCTTCACGCTCGACTGCCGGCTCGGCGACACGCCGCTCCAAGTCCGCGGTGACACCGACGCGCTCGCCCAAATCCTCGTGAACCTGCTCTCCAACGCCGAAAAATATTCCAACGACCACAAGCAGATCGAGATCGAGACGGCGCGGCACGATTCCCCGCTGCCCTACGCGGAAGTGCGCGTGCTGGATCGCGGGCTGGGCGTGCCGCACGGTTGTGAGGAAAAGATTTTTGAGAATTTTTATCGCGCGCACGATTCGCTCGCCAGCGGCATCCAGGGCTCGGGCCTCGGCCTGACGCTGGCGCGGCAGATGGCCCGCGCACACGGCGGCGACGTGGTGTATCAACCGCGTGAGGGCGGCGGCAGTTGCTTCGCCTTGCGGCTGCCGCTCAATCCTGATGTTGTAGGGGCCGACGTGAGGAGGCTCGGACTTTGAAAATGAAAGTGAGACTCCTTACGTCGGCTCCTACAAATAGACAATGAAAACAAAAATTCTGGTGGTGGAGGACGACCCGCACATTCTGCTGGGGCTGGAGGAAATCTTGAAGAGTGAAGGCTTTGAGGTCGCCACCTGCAATCGCGGCGACGCGGCGCTGGATGCCTTTGCCAAGCACCGGCCCACGCTCGTGCTGCTGGACGTGATGTTGCCCGGCCTGAGCGGCTACGACATTTGCAAACAGCTTCGCGCGAAGAAAATCGCGACGCCCATCTTGATGCTCACGGCCAAAGGACAGGAAATTGACAAGGTCGTCGGCCTCGATCTCGGCGCGGATGATTACGTGACGAAGCCGTTCGGTGTGCGCGAGTTGCTCGCTCGCATCCACGCCCTGCTCCGCCGCGGTACGCCAGGCACGACTGCCAGCGCCACGAGCGACTCGCCATTCAAAATCGGCGAGACGACGGTTGATCCAAAAACTTTTCAGCTCAAACGCGGCAAGACGGTCGAAGAGCTCACGGCGAAAGAATTGAAACTGCTCCAACTATTTCACGCCCACGCCGGCGAGGTGTTGTCGCGCGACCGGTTGCTGAACGAGGTCTGGGGTTACAATTATTACGGCACCACGCGCACACTCGATCAGGTCGTAGTTCAGCTTCGCAAAAAAATCGGCGACAACGGCGGCGAACCCAAACACATCGTCTCGATACATGGCGTCGGTTACAAGCTGAGCGTGTGAATCGCGGTCGCTGTAGGGCACGACGTGAGGAGTGCTGCGCTGGAACGACTCGTCACCTCGTCGCCTACCATCAAGGCGGTGCCGCGTGAAACGGATTTGACTCCGGTGCGAATTCTTCGCTTACTGTCGGAGCAAGGTATGAGCGACCCAATCCAGATTCTGAAAGATTTCAAACCGGCGAAAGAATTCTTCGTGGGCATTGATTCCGATGGCTGCATTTTCGACAGCATGGAGATCAAACACAAGGAGTGCTTCACGCCGATGTTCATCAAACATTTTCACCTGCAAGCGGTGAGCAAATACGCGCGCGAATGCTGGGACTTTGTGAATCTTTATTCCAAGACGCGCGGGGCGAACCGTTTTCCGGCGCTGGTGCGCGCGGTGAAACTCCTCGGCGAACGCCCGCAGGTCAACGCTCGCAGCGTGAAGATGCCGGACATGACCGCGCTCAAGGAATGGATCGCGCGCGAATCCAAACTCAGCAACGCCACGCTCAACGCCGAGGTCAAGAACGGCAACACCGGCCTCGCGCAGGTCAAAGTCTGGAGCGACGCCGTGAACGCCGCCGTCGCGGACATCGTGCATGGGGTGCCGCCGTTCCCGCTCGTGCGCGAGTCCTTGCAAAAACTTAGCGCGCGCGCCGACGCCATGTGCATCAGCCAGACGCCCGCCGAGGCGCTCAAACGCGAGTGGACCGAGCACGGCATTGATCAATTCGTGAAGGTCATCGCCGGTCAGGAGATGGGCACGAAGACCGAGCACATCAAGTTTGCGGCCGCGAGCAAATACGCGCCGGAAAAAATCCTGATGATCGGCGACGCGCCCGGCGACTTCAACGCGGCGAAGAAAAACGGCGCGCTGTTCTTCCCCATCGTTCCCGGCCACGAGGAGGATTCATGGAAGCGGCTGCACGACGAGGCCCTCGATCGTTTCTTCGCTAGCAACTACGTCGGCGCCTACGAAATAGGTTTGGTAAAGGAATTCGACGCGAGCCTGCCCGAGAACCCGCACTGGTAGAACGGTTGACTGAACAATTAACAGTGAGCCGGGCGACTGAAGGCTAAACTCCCGCTGTTTCCTACTTCCGCAACGTCTTGTCAAAAAAGTCCGCGATGATTTTTCCGATCTCTTTGCGGTCTGGATTCGGTGTTCCGCCCGCCGGCGCGAAACTGTGGCCGGCGTTCGTCACCACCACGAGCGTAGCCGGCACGCCGGATTTTTTCAGCACCGCCAGCAACCGCTCCGATTGCGCCAGCGGCACGACACGGTCCTGGTCGCCGTGCAAAATCAGGAACGGCGGGTCGTCCAGCGTCGCATACGTGACCGGGCTGGCGCGCTTGAGCACTTCGTCGTCCCGCGATTTTGCTCCGAAGACGTTTTCGCCGAGCCGCGGATTCGCGCCGCCCACGCCGAGGGTCAAGTCGGCCGGGCCGAACAGGTCCACAACCGCCTGCGCGCGGCTCGACTGGTTTGTCCAGCCACCGCTCGTGTCGAAACCCGCGCTCGCGTCGGCCGTGCCAAGCAACGCCACGAGATGCCCGCCCGCGCTCCCGCCGAAGACGCCGATGCGAGTTGGGTCGAGGTCATATTCCTTTGCGTGCGCGCGCAGGAAACGGACGGCGCACTTGGCGTCCTCAATCTGCGCCGGGAACTTGAACTCCGGCGCCAGCCGATAATCAATGGAGGCCACGAGGTAGCCGCGCTGGAGCAGTTCCGGCAGCGCAACCATTCCCGCGCCGCTGGCTTTGGAACCCTGGGTCCAGCCGCCGCCGTGGACATAGACCGCCACCGGTCGGGATTTCGCGCTGCCATTTTTCGGATGATAGATGTCGAGCTTCAGTTCCACGTCGCCCACTTTGCCATAGGTCACGTCGCGTTCGATTTTCGACACTTGGGAATCGGCCAACTGAGGTACCCGGCGCGCGCCGACGGCTGGCCTGGGGCGGGTAGCCTCGTTACCGGCACCGGGTGTTTTCTCCTGCGCAACGGCCGAAGCGGCGGAAGCGAGAACGAGCAGGCCCAAGGTTCGTAGATAATTGCGAAGTTTCATCGGTGGATTCATTTGTTGCACGGACAGACGCAAGGCGCGCAGCGGACGTTACAGCATTGGCTCACTTCGCAACGACCGCCGCGACTACTCGGTCGGCGAATCCGGCGTGGTGATGTGCCGGATTTTTATTTCGCGAAACGCCGCGCCCGTGTCCCACGCCGCGAGGCCCAGCGGTTTGGAAAGTTCGATCTCGCCGAAGCGCATTGAAATCTTCCGGCCGGACGTGTTGACGTTCACGACTTTCTTTTGCTCGACCCACGCCTCGATCTTTTGCGCCGTGACGCGCAACTTGATGCGATACCACTTGCCCGTCTCGAAGGAGATGTATTGGGTCGTCTCGTTCTCCGAAGCGTCCGCGCCATCGAGACTCGAAATCCCGACGATCGTTCCGCCCCAACCGCCGACGATCAGGCTGCAATGCGAATCGCCCACCGGAAACGTCAGCGCGTAAAAAAAATCCGAACCGCTCGTCCGCATGGCGTCGAGCGAAATCTCGTAATCCACCGTCGGCGTAACGTTCGTCCAGTTGATGCCGGTGAAGGGATCGCCCGCGCTGAGATGGATCAAACCTTTGCGCGCGGTCGCCCGGCCTTTGCCGCCGAAAGCCGTGACCCGCCAACCGGCCAGCGATTGCCCGTCGAACAACGCTTGCCAGCCCTCGCCGGGAACCACGGTCACAGATTGCGCGGCGGCGTGTTCGAGGAATTGCGACTCGTTCAAGTTGAGTACCGGAGGCGCGTTGCCCACGCCCGCACCGGGCATGGATTGCGGCGGTTTGTAACGCGAGGATTCGCAACCGCAGAACGCGGCCAGCGCACAGGGTCCAATCAGCCGGAAAAGTTTT
The DNA here is from genome assembly GCA_009695195.1 of Pedosphaera sp. Classification (GTDB taxonomy): domain Bacteria; phylum Verrucomicrobiota; class Verrucomicrobiia; order Limisphaerales; family JADLHS01; genus CAIKLQ01. The sequence continues at coordinate 3,833 of SIBJ01000077.1, read as the reverse complement.
TTATTCATCGCGACCCCGATTATGTCCAGACTTGAAAAAAATGCACGCTCGCGCTGACGCCCATCCCCTGCCCGGTTTTCTCGCCGTCCACGCGGACGGCCTGACCCTAGCCGTGAAGGTCACGCCGCGCGCGCCACACGATGAGATCGTCCCGCCGGGCGACAACGACCGGGAACTTCGCGTCAAAGTCACCGCGCCGCCCGTGGACGCCGCAGCGAACGAGGCGTTGCTTCGCTTGCTCGCTGAAAAACTGGATTGCCCACGAGGCGCGGTGCAACTTCTGCGCGGCCTTACTTCGCGGCACAAGGTTGTCAAGCTGCGCGGCCTGTCCACCGCCGTCGTTCTGGCAAAACTGTCGGATGCGAAGTGAGCGTCGTCGCAAACCGAACATCGAACCAAAACACTTTCCTGCTCGCTCTTTCCCCGGTCGCTTGTTAAAGACAAGTGCGATACGAATGGCCAAGGACTTTTCCAGCTTTAGCAAAGCCTTGCTCAAGGCGAAGACCGAAGAGGAAGTCAAACATGCCTACGCGGAGCATTTCGGATTGGATTATGACACGGAGTTTCGTCACGACCTTTATTCGCCCGAAATCTTTTTTGAATTCGAATTCTCCCGCAGCCTTCAGAAACGCGAAGCTCGTGCCGCCGTCCTCGCGCAGGTGTTGTATTACGTCCGGCGGCTGCGACTCGGCTACGCGGACAAGATCGTCCCGCCGGTGATTTGCATTGCCGATGGACGGCAGGCTTTTTTCACCGAAACCAAAAAGTGGCAGAAGTTTTACGGCAACGAGAAGAAGTACGATTGGGAACTCGCACCCAGCCAGCCCGACAGTCAATTGGTTGCCGACCTCGCCGCATTCGCCGAGACGAATTCCATTAAGGTCTTTGACGTCCTCAACGAAGCCGAATACGACTTGTTCAACCAGCACCTCGTGCATCATCGCGCGGAGCAACTGGCGTTGGATTTCCGGGTGAAGAAATTGATTACCGAGGAAAACTTCAAGGAGGTTTTTGAATACTGGCACAAATGCTTCGGCGAGGCGGTTCGCAACGGAACGAAATCGTCGCGCTACTTCTTGTGCGACATTCAGCAAGGGCGTTCCGACTACGACCGGAAGGAGAATAAAGTTGTTTTCCACATCGGCCCGGACGAGAACCGGGCGAAAAAAATCCTGCCAAAGGAATACGAATGGTTCTGGTCCAATTACGAGAAAGTCACCGACAGCGCCGCAGTTCGAAATATCCTCGCGAAGGTTGACCGGCTGACTGACGAGCCGATCCGCCGGTTCACGGGAGAGTTTTTCACGCCGGTTGCGTTCGCGCGAAAGGCGCACGGGTATCTGGAAAAAGTCATCGGGCCGAAGTGGTGGACAAAGAATTATCGCCTGTGGGACATGGCCGCGGGCACGGGAAATCTGGAGTGGTTTCTTCCGGCGGACGCCTACCAAAGCATCTACCTCTCGACGCTTCACCACGAGGACGTGCAACATTGCAAACGAGTATTCCCGGGCGCGACGGTGTTTCAATACGATTATCTCAATGACGACGTGGAGAGCGTGTTCGACGACCAATCGCTTTTTGACCGTCAACGCAAACGACCTGACAATCTCCTGCGTGACCTGATGAACCCGGAGATCAAGTGGATCATCTTTATCAATCCTCCTTTCGCCACTTCGCAGAAAGCTGGCTACTCCGGCGAGAGCAAAAAGGGCGTGAGCGGCACAAAAATCCAACCGTTGATGCACCAGTGGGGACTCGGCGAGGTTTCGCGTGAATTGTTTGCGCAATTTCTTTTTCGTATCCGGCAGGAGTTCGCGGGCAAGCAGGCACACCTCGGATTGTTCTCCACATTGAAATACGTCAACGCGAACAACGACCAGAAGTTTCGCGATAAAGTATTCCAGTTCGGTTTCAAGGACGGTTTTGTTTTCTCGTCCGCTAACTTTTCCGGCACGCAATCGGCCAATGCGTTTCCCGTCGGTTTTCTGGTCTGGGATCTGGCGAATCACAAGAAGCTCGAAGAACAGAAGATGGAAGTCACGATTCTTGATGACGACACGAGCAAGCTTGGCCGCAAACTGATCGTCTCCGAACACCGCGACCGGTTTTTGAGCAAGTGGATTGACCGGGTGCCGGCCACGGAAATTCTGCCGCCGCTCGGCAGCGCGATTTCAGTGAAGGGCGACAACGGCGACGTGCGCGACCGCGTGGCGAAAGGTTTTCTCGCCTATCTCATGTGCAAGGGCAACGACGTTCAAAACTATAACAACGTCGCGTTGCTCTCCGGTCCGTATGTCAGTGCCGGCGCGTTGTCAGTTGTGCCGGAGAACTTCGACAAGGCGATGGTCGTCCACGCCGTCCGCAAGAACGTCCGCAAAAGCTGGATCAACGACCGCGATCAGTTTCTCCAGCCCAAATCAAAACCGGGCATTGGTTTCGTGAGACAGTGCGCGGTGTGGAATCTTTTTGCCGACTCCAACCACACCGCTTCGCTGCGCAACGTTGCCTACAAGGGGCGAACATTTCATATCATCAATCATTTCTTCCCGTTCAAAGTTTCCGTCGTGAAGAAGTGGGAGATTTCTGATTCGGAAATTTCCCGCTCGCTCCAGACCGACGCCGCCGACCGTTTCGTCGCCGTATGGTTGGCGGAACAACATCTGGATTCCGCGAGCGCGAAGCTTCTGGAGTTTGGCCGGGAAATTTACAAAATGTTTTTCAAAGAGTTCAAAAACCTGCCGACCGCGAAATATAAAGTCGGGCATTGGGATGCCGGTTGGTGGCAAATCAAGCGGTGCCTCGTCGAAGCCGGCTTGGAAAAGGAGCGGCTGGATGAAATTGAAGAAATCAAAAAGCAGTTGGGTATGGAGATAAACGGAGAGGCTTTGGATTTGGGAATCATCACTTCCGCCTGATTTTTCTCCGCGACTTTGCGACAAGCTTTCTTTCGCGGCGTGCGCTTGCGGCCTGCGTTTTATTGCCAGCCGGGTGCGCGCCTGATTTACTGCGCTGTTGCAAAGTCTGATTTCCAAAATCGAGAGCACCGGCGCCGCGGCGCCGTGGGTGTTCCTCGGAATTTTCATCGCCGCCTCGGTGCTGATGATCTGGCGGCTGGAGGCGATGAGCGACAGCGGCTTCGAGGGCACGGTGCTCGGCACGCTCGTGATGCCGTATTGCTCGGGCATCGGGAATCTCGTCTTCGCCTTCCTGCTCGGGCGCGGTGGCGGGCCGAGCGCGGAAGTGATGACCAACTCGCTCGTCAACAACGTCACCAACATGACGCTCATCCTCGGCGTGCCCACGGTCATCTGGGGCATGAAGCTGACGCCGACTGGGAAGAAAAAATCAAAGACGGGCAACAAAGTCAACGAACTCAACCGCCTCTCGCTGCTGCTCACCCTCACGGCGGTTTTATTCTTCACCGGCGCGGTCTGGGCGCTGGGCCGCGACGGCAAACTGGATTCCGGCGACGGGTTGGTCCTCGTCGGTTTGTTTTTGTTCTGGCAGTGCTTCCATGTCTTCGACGTTTTGAAAAGCAACGTGCGCCAGAACAAATCGTTCAACTGGCTGCTGCCGGTGAATCTCGCGCTGCTGGGCGTCGGGGCGTACGGAGTGTATGTCAGCATCGCATGGCTGGTCCCATGGGTTACAAACAGAAGTTCGGGCATTATTAGTAAGGACTACCTCGAATGGCGCTTAGTTAAGGGCATGTGTCGTTGATTTTTTCTGGGTGGCTTCGGCAATGATTTCCTGCCGGGGGCGCATCAACAAGGGAAAGTTTTTCGGCCTCCGTTTCCTCATGCGCGGTTCGGATCGCTCAGGGCGTTCCAGCA
>SIBJ01000007.1 GCA_009695195.1 Pedosphaera sp. | reverse complement strand
AAGTCCGACAGGCGCAGTGTCGTTGTCGCCGGCGAATTTTGAGGAATTAACCGTGTCTGGCGGAAAAACCAGCGGTTACCCACCCGTCCAGAGACTTCAGCGCCTCACACCGTTTTCAAAAACAAGAGTTTCCGGCCAGAAACTAATTAAAAATGTAGCGCCCGCCGGCCGTGTCCACGACGTTGGTAACATATCCTTCATCCTCGTTCCATAACAGCGCGGCGGCATTGCCATTGAAGTCGCGAATCTCGCGCAAGCGCCCAGCCATGAGCGTAGCGTCAGTCGGGTCTTGGAAGCGATAAACCAGCCGATCCGGAGTCGTCCACTCGAAGCCTCCATTGGTTTCGACCAGTTCGCCGCGGTACTCATTGTGTCTTGTGCGCAACGGTGAAGAGGAATTGGTCCGCGTCCAAGTTTCGATGGAGCCGTCCCAGGTGAGGAGCTTGAATTCCGTGAGACTGGTTTCCGTGAAGATGCGCGTATCGAATGACTGCCGCCAGCCCAGCCCGAGAACGCGCGGGTTGTAGGGGTCGATGCCACCATCGGTGGGCGGTAGTGTGGGCGTGCCGCTGCTGTAACCGAACCGCAGATCAAAAGAAATTCCCGGGACAGCGCGGGCGAACGCTGTTTGTGACCAACCGGAAGCGCCGGAGAGCGGGGTAAGTGCGTCCTGACCGTGGTTCTTCCGGGAATCAAACGTGGATTGCTCGCCCGCCTGGTCAGTTTCCTCGAACTCAATCGTGCCCGCACCCTGCTTGGTGGCCGGATCGGTGCCCTGGGGCGGCAACGGCACGAAATTGCGATAAAGGTCCGCAGAATTGGTGGAGAAGCCGAGTTTGTAGTAGCCGGTCAGGTTGGCAAATGTGCGTTGGTCCCGAAACATTCTTTGGCGAATCGTGTCGGCGTCCAGCACGGCGCGATAGACGGCGACCTCGATGATCTCGCCTCGGAAAAGCTGGGAGTTGCCGGTGATGCCACCAATGGACAAACCGCCTCCAACCGCGCTGCCAATGATTGCCGCATCGGGGGAAAGCGCCCGCCCGTCAACGTAGAAATAAAGGAGACTATTTTGTCGAACCACCGCGACGTGGTACCAGCGGTCGAGGTACGGCCGCGCAATCAGCGTATTGGTGTAGGCACCGGTCGCACCGCGGGTGAGGTATTCGATGACGCCCGTCGTCGCATTGAAGCGGAGGAGGTACGAGAAATTCTGCGCCTCGTTACCATCCGTGCGATCCATGAGAATCGTCATGTTCTCCGTGATATTTGTCCCTGAGGGAACGACGAGCTTGAACCAGCATGAAACCGTCAACAGATTGTTGGCCGGATTCGCGGAGAGAGCGTTGGTGGAGTCGTTTGCCGAAATGCTAGCGTTGCCGGAGAAAGTGGCGGCTTGCACAGAGAAAGGCAGAAGCCAGAACCCGGCAAGCAGCGGGCAGATACCGGAGACAAACCAACGGCTCGCCGGAAGTCTCACCTCACCGGGCTTCAAGAATCTGTGTCTATCCGGGTTCATCCGTGGTCAAAGTTTGTCAGCCGCAAGTTGCTTCACATTGTTGCAGCGCACAATTCGTAGTTCCGCGTTTTGAGTTCCACGATCCGGGTTCTGGACCAGCACGACTTCGGCACGGATGCCGTTGCGTTCCAGTTTGAAGGCAACACAATCTTCCGGCTTAACGCCGGCCTGGTTGGACCACGTCTTGGCCTCAGCAGGGAATATGTTTGTGAGCGAGCCGAAGGCGCCATCGCGCTGGAGCACGGCCAAGCCTTCTACGGAGATTTCGTCACGCAGGGCTTTAACCAGAAACTCTGATTGCTCGGCACTGGTGCGTCCCTGCAAGGCGGCTGGTTGCGAGACGAGGGCGAGAAGTTGCGGCGTGTCCCCGGAGGCGAGCGCGTGATTGAATTGCTGGAGAGTGTGGAACGAGTTGCGCCGCGGTTCAGCCTGCCGCCAGAAATACCGGAGCGCGCCGCCAACGAGCACGAGCACGGCAAGAAGGGCGATTATGCGTCCTACCTTCATGAAAAGCTTCCAAGGTTCTGACTGCGGTAGAATGTCTCGCAGTAACCGGGCGGTTTGACAAGTCGCAAAGGGTACAAACCACCAAACATCGGGACTGGTGTGGACTTGGCCGTCCGCCGAAGCTCAACAATTTCATTGCATGACGTCGCATCGGGTCGCGTCTGACCAATCCCATCACTGAAGTCATCAAGGCGAAGCAGCTTTTCGGGTTCAAATGACGGAGCGCAGGTTTCCGACCGGTCGCGAACACCTCACTCCGGATCCACCGGCAAACCCAGCGCGCGGAAATGTTGCAGCCGGTAAACCAGTGTGCGCCGGCTGATGCCGAGCGCCTTCGCGGTCTCGGTGCGATTGAACTCGTGTTCCTTCAGCGCGCGCAGGATCGTCTGCCGCTCGATGTCCTCCAGCTTCTCCGTGTCGTGATTGGCCGGCGCGGGCGAGGGCGCGGCGCTCGCGGCGAGTCGCGCGGGCAGGTGCTCGGGCAGAACCATTTCGCCGCGGCACAACAACGCGGCGCGTTCCATCACGTTGCGCAATTCGCGCACGTTGCCGGGCCACGCGTATTGCGCGAGGCAATCCGTGACCGCCGACGAAAACCGCGCGCGACCCTGCGTGAACTGCGCGATGAACAACGCCGCCAGCGGCAGAATATCTTCGCGCCGCTCGCGCAGCGGCGGGATGTTCAGCTCCACCACGTTCAACCGGTAAAATAAATCCTCGCGGAAGCGCCCGCTCTTCACCGCCTCGTCCAGATTGCGATTGGTGCAGGCGATGATGCGCGCATTCGTGTGGATCTCCAGGTTCGCACCGACGCGCTGGAAGCGGCCGTCCTGCGTCACGCGCAGCAGCTTGGCCTGCAATTGCGGCGTCATCTCGCCGATCTCGTCGAGGAAAACCGTTCCGCCGTTGGCTTCCTCGAAACGCCCGATGCGCTGGTTCGTCGCGCCGGTGAACGCGCCCTTCACGTGGCCGAATAGTTCGCTCTCTAGCAATGTCTCGGGGATCGCGGCGCAGTTCACCTTCACCATCGGGCCGTTCGCGCGCGCGCTCCATTTGTGGATCACGTCCGCGAGCACTTCCTTGCCCACGCCGCTTTCGCCGGAAATCAGCACGCGCGTCTCGGAGGCGGCGATGAGCGCCGCGTCGCGAAACAACGTCTGCATTTGCGGACTGCGCGCGACGACGTTCTCCGGCAACTGCCGGTCGTCGGCGAGTTTCAAACCTGCGTCGCCGCTCACGCCGGTGACGTGCCGGACGGTGGCGAGCAATTCATCCAGATCAATCGGTTTGGTGAGATAATTCAGCGCGCCATCGCGCATCGCGCCGACGGCTTCCTTCACGTCGGCGTAGGCGGTGACGAGCAGCACGGGCAGGACGGGATGTTCCTTGCGCGCGAGCCGGAGCGTTTCGAGGCCGGTCATGCCCGGCATCCGCACGTCCGAGATCATCAGGGCGAACGGCTGGGCGCGCAGCGTTTCGAGCGCGCGCGCGCCGGAATCCACCGGCACGGTTTCGAAGCCCTGGCTCTTCAAAAACGAATGGAGCAGGCTGCGCTGACCGGCGTCGTCGTCCACGATGAGAATACGGGGTGCTTTCACGATGTTGCGGAATCATGCTAACGCAAAGCCGGGGGTGAACAAGGTTTTCGTCCGGCTGAGGCGGCGCGCGCGGTTCAAACTTGACGGCGTGTACAACGTAAACGATGCTGCCGTCATGCCGACCACACTTCATTCCTGCCGCATCGAGAACGAAGTTGCGCCACTGCTCGCCCGGCAGGCCCGGCGCAAGAAGCTCAAACTGGCCGCCTTGTCCTCCCTCTACCTCCGCGAGAAAGCGGTGGAGGAGGAATTTCCTGGCCTTGGTTTTCGCGATGGCATCGGCGGGCGGGAAGCCTACGTGACCGGCTCGCGCGTGGCCGTGTGGGAAGTCCTGGAAGTGAACCGCGAGGCGAAGACGGTTGCCAAAACCGCGGACCATTTCGGCTGGCCGGATCACCTGGTGAAATGCGCGCTGGCATTTGCGAAGGCATTTCCCCGGCAAGTTGCCGAGCAACGCGACGCGGAGGTCGGTGAGTGATCCGGCTCGTTGCCGACGGTCACTTATCCCGGCATTTTGTCGCGGCGTGCGTCCGCCTTCAGCCCAAGTTTTCCATCATTCACCTCGCGGATTGGTTGGGCGGCAAGCATCGCATGTCCAAGGACCCCGTCCTGTTGCAAGTGTTGCGCGAGCACACCCTCATTCTCGTCGGCTTTGATCGGCGAACGATGGCGATGCACGCCGGCGACTTGACCAAGGCAGGGGCGGGTCATGCTGGAGTGATCCTTTATCGCCGCAGCGTTGCGCAAATGGACTACGGCAAGCAGGCCCGGCTACTCGTCGAATTCTGGAAGGAAGCGCAGCACCGCGACTGGAATGACCTGATCGTTTATTTGCCAGGAGGCACTGAAGCTTCTGGGTGACCTGACCACCGCAACACATCAGGGTGCGCACCGGACGAAGAAACAGGAACTGACCGGACTTTGAGGGTTCGAATTGGAGACAGGCGGGACGCGCTGTCCTACGCCGTCGTCTTCAGATGTGAAATCCGAAACACCGCGCCGCGCGGTTCGTTCGCCGAGCACTCGATCTCCCAGCCGTGCGCGAGGACGATCTGTTGCACGACGGCGAGGCCGAGGCCGGTGCCTTTTTGCGTGGTGGTGAAGTAGGGCTTGAAGATGTCGGTGCGGTTCTCCGCCGGCACGCCGGGGCCGTTGTCCCAGATTTCCAGCACGGTTTCCATGGTGCCGTTCCGGAAGGCGGAAACGTTGATCTGGCCACCGCGCTCGACGGCTTGCGTGGCGTTGAGCAGCAGATTGAACAGCGCCTGCCGGAACAATTGTTCATCCGCCTCGATCACCGGCAGATTCTCCGCCACGGTCAGTTTGATGGCCTTGTCTTCGAGGTCGTGGCCGAGCGCGCGGACGACTTCGCCCACGGCGGAGTTCAACGGCACGCTCGCGCGGCGGACTTCGCGCGGGCGCGAGTAGTTGATGAAATCGTTCACCTGCGCGGTGACGCGGTCGGCTTCGTCCACGATGTCGCGGGACTTCTGGCGGATCTCCTCGGAGGCGCTCTCCTGCTTGAAAATCATCTGCGCGAGGCCGCGGATGATGTTGAGCGGATTCTTCGTCTCGTGCGCGAGACCGGCGGCGGCGAAATTCATTTCCTTGAGCCGCGTGTTCACTTCCGCCGCGCGCACGAGCCGGACTTCCAGATCGGAGGTGCTGGCGAGATTGCGCCACGCCACGCCGAAGCCCACAACGGAAATCGTCGCCAGCAGGCTGATGAACAGCCGCGTCCAAAGATCGCGCTCGCTCGTCGCCTCCAGCGTGCCGGTGGAAAGCACCACGACGAAACTATGAACGCCCTGTTTCTCGATGGCGGTTTTATATTCCGCTTCGCTCATCCAAAACGGGCGGCCAAAGGTCATGCGGCTTTCGCCACCACCACCACCACCACGACGCCCACGCGTGCGCGGCGGATTCGTGCTGCCGTCAGCGTTGGTAAAGGTGAGCGCGGGATTGGAGCCGGGCGCCGGTGGTTCGCGTTCGCCCTCGGGCCAGCCGCGTTCGCCCTCGGCGCGTGGCGTGGGCGGCGGGCGGTTGGTTTGCGAACGATCGCGCGGCGGCAGGACGATGGGCGGATTGGTGCCCTCGAATTCGGAAGTCATGTTCGGCCCGAGGTCCACGAGATTCACCAACGTGACGGTGCGTTCGCCCCAGTGTTCGCCGGTCGGCACGAGGCCCTTGAGCGCGAGGTCAATCGGCAATCCCGCCGAGGCCACGACATCGCCCGTGGCATTCAACATCGCGACGGCTTTCAATTCCTCAGGGTTCAACAACTCGTTGAGCGCGGACTCGAGGCGGTCCTTGGAGATGACGCCGAAGCGTCGCTGCGAGCGCAGCACGATGCCGAGCGTGGTGGAGATGTCCTTGGCGCGGTTGACGAGCGCGACCTGGGCGGCGTTGTGGACGCGCCGGTGCTCGGCGATCTGCCAGCCGAGGATCAAGACCCAGACCGCCAGCAACACGCCGTAAACGAATCGCCCGCGCAGGTTCATGGTGTTTCGTCGGCTGTCCGCGAATTATCTTCCCGAGCGCGACGGGGCGGCGGGAGTCTTGGGCGCGCGCGTGGCCGGCTTGGATTGCGCGGGCAGGTTGTCGAGGTATTGGTTCAATTCCTTCTCTGAAAAACCTTTCGGCGTGATCTGTGATTTTGATCTTTCCGAATCCGTCACGGCGGCCAGGTCACGCGGATCCCGGATGATGTGCGGCGTCATGAAGATGAGCAGTTCGGTTTTGCCGTTGCTCGTGACCTTGTGCTTGAAGAGCATTCCCAGCAGCGGAATGTCGCCGAGGATCGGCACTTTGCTTTCCGAACTGATCTTCTGGGACTGCATCATGCCACCGATGACGACCGTCTGCGCGTCGGGCACGACGACCACCGTGTCGGCGGAGCGGATGTTGATGGTGGGCGCGAAGGCGCTGGCCGTGCCGTTGGTGCTGTTGCCGGTGGCCAAGTTGAGGCTCGATTCCGAGATGGAGGAGATTTGCGGCGCGAGGATCATTTCCACCATGCCGTCGGAGGTGATAAATGGCGTGACCTGAAGGATGATGCCGACGTCTCGGTACAGAATCGCGTTGCGCTGGTTGCCGAAGCTGTCGTAGGTCACGCCCGAGATCGTCGGTACCGACTGGCCGACGGTGATCGTGGCCTGCTGGTTGTTGCGCGCTAGGATCGATGGCCGGGAAAGGATGTCCGTTTTGCCGGCCTTGGCCAATGCCGAGAGCGTCACTTCGAGATCCTGTCCGAGCAGGTGATAAAGCCCGCCGGTCCCGGCGGCGGTGCCAAATCTGCGCGCCAGGTTAAAGGCCGTGGACGCCGTGTTATTTTGTCCGGCGGGCGTGTCCAACGCCCGGCTTCCGCTCCCGCTGATTCTGGTCTGGTAGGCGCCGTCCACTCCGATGTCGAGGTCCTTGTTGTAAGTGGCCTCCATGAAGATGCACTTGATCAACACCTGCGGCGCGGGCCGATCCAACTGGGCGACCACGTCCTTGATGTGCGCGGCGGTTTCTTCGTCGGCCACGACGATCAGGCTGCGCGTCTCGGCGTCGTAGGTGATACGCGCCTGGCCGACGTCGGTGCTGCTGGGATAACTGGTGTTGCGGGCCGAACTGGTGCGCGAACTGGTACTGCCGCCGCCCGGGGCGCCGCCGCCAAAAAATCCGCCACCGCCGAAACCGCCGGGTTGCGCGTGCAGCGCGGTGGCCGCGAACACACTGGCGGCTGAGAGCAGAAACGCGAGCCGTTGGAACATCGTGGGTTTGAATTTATTTTGCATGTGATGATTTCCCGTTCGAATGGTTCAGCGCCCGGTCCGCGAGCCGCCCGTGCTGCTGGAGCCCGAGCTGGAGCCGAAGCCACCGCTGCTGCTGCCCTGGTTCTGGAGATTGTTTTGCCCGCGCGTGTTCAACTGGCTGCCCGTCTGGCGGGAATTACTTGAACGCGACGAACTGAAACTTCCGCCGCTGGTGTCCGCCGCGATCACGCTTTGCAAGGCTTCCATCACTTCCTGCGGGTCGCGGGTTTCGACCTTGATGACATAAACTTTTTTCTTCTTGGCCGGGTCGGAGTCCAGCCCCTCGATGATGCTGGCGATCTGCCCCATCGTTTCGCGCGAGGCGCTGACGATGACGGAACTGGTGCGCGGATCGGGCACGGCCGTGACGCGGGCCTGCCGGAGTTTGCGCGAGATCGGGTCGGCGGTGGCGCTGCCGCTGCTGCCGCCGCGACTGCTGCCAAAGCCGCCGAAGAAACTGCGGAAGGGGCTGCTGCTGCCCGACCGGTTGTTCGCGTTCTGCTGAGTCGTGTCCGGGAACAGCGCCGCCAGTTGGTCCGCCGTTTCCTGCGGATCCGCGTAGTGCAAACGGAAGACGCGCATCTCGGTGATCTCGTTTACGTCCACGTCCATGTCCTTCACGAGCTTCGCGACCTCAACCATCTGTTCATCGGACGCGCTGACGACGAGCGAATTGCTCCGGTCGTCCGCCACCGCCACGACTTTGGCCGAAGACATGCGGCCAGCTTGGGAACTGCTGCTGCCGCCGCGCCCGCCCTGGTCACCACCACCGCCGCCGCCAAAGCCGCCGAAGCCGCCGAAGCCGGGAAAGCCGCCGAAGCCGCTGCGGCTCCGCCCGCTCTGGCTGGAATCCGCTTGAAAGAGTTGCATCACCACTTGCGCCATCGCCGTGGCATCCGCGTTGGTCAACGCGAACACCCGCACCGTCGAGGCGCTCACGCTCGCGGTGTCCAACGACTTCACCAGTTGCACCATGCGGCGGATGTTCGCCTTCGTATCGGTGATGACGATGGCGTTCGCGCCCTGGTTGGCGTTCATCGAAGTGCCGTTCGGCATCAGCGGTTGCAACGACGTGATCAACTGGCCGGACTCGACGTTGTGGACGTACACGATCTGCGTGATGAGTTCCTGCGTCGGCGGAACCTTGGTGTAGTCGTTGGCGTCCACGCCGGAAACGATTTCCGTGTTGGACGAATCCACGACGTAGATGTTGAGGATTTTTCCCTCGACCGTCGCGGCGTAATGATATTCCCCGAGCGCCTTGTTGAGGACCGCCACGGCTTGATCGCGGCTGACCGGCTGGTTGGACCAGACCGTGACCGTGCCTTTCAAATCCACCTTCGAGTTCGGACTGATGGTGAAGCCGGCGGCGTCGCTCAAATAATCCAGCACCATGCTCAACGGCGCGTTGCGGAAGTTGAGGCGCAGGAGATTCGACGTGCCGGCGGTGTGGTTGGTGGAATTCCGCGCGACGAGCGCCGTGAGTGAAACGACATTCGTGCCCGAGCCGGCGGTGCCGCGCGTGCCCTGGCCGCGGATGGCCCGCTGCGATTTCGTGTCGGCCGGCTTGCCTTTTTCGCCGTCGGCCGGTTTCTCGGCGTTCAACGACTGTGACGCTTCCAACACGGACTGGATCAATTCACCCACGGCCTGCTGCTGTTCCGCGGTGATGTCGGTGTTGGTTTCGCCGCCGGCGTTTTGCGGCGCGGGTGAGTCGGCGACGTTGTCGCTGGCTGGTTCCGGTAGCGCGGGTAGTTGATCTTGCGCGCGCGCCGCGCAACACAGCGCCAAGGTAATGAGAATGGGGAGTGTTTTGTGCATAATGGTTTTCATGGTTATTCCTTTTCCCGGCGTTCCAACAGCCGCTTGAGGATTTCAGCTTCGGTTTTCGATTCCAACTTGGATTCCTTTTTTAATTCCTTCCGCTCCTGCTTGTCCACGGCGGCTGGATCGGGCGCGGGATCGCTGCGGCCGGAACGGCTGGAGCGACCGCCGAATTCGCCACGGCTTGAACGGCTGGAGCGACTTCCAGCGTCACTCGTGCGACTCGACGAAGCGGTGTAGCTGCTTTCGCCGCCATTGCCGCCGCCGCTGACCTCGGCAACGTGCCAAGCGCCTTCATCCTCGCGGCGCATTTGCGATCCGACGGGTAGTTTGGTTTCTTTGCCGTCGAGTTCGATTTTCACCGCGTCCGTGAGCACGTCCACCAGTTTGTAGCCGGCGATGAGTCCTTGCGCCTTGAGGGTTTTGGTGAATTCAGAACTCGAACCCTCGAAGAATGCGAACGCGCCTTTCTCATACGCCATCGTGCCGACGAGCGTGAAGGTGTCCGTGCGCGAGGGCCGGCGGGTGGGCACGCTCACCCGGCCGCCCGAGCGGTTCGCGTTGAAGACATTTCGCTCGGAGACGATGGCGAAAGCGGATTCTGTGAGCTTTTGCGGCGCGGACTCGACGCGCGGCGCGGCTGACTCCGTCTGGATAGGCGCGGGCGCGACGTGGACGGCGCTGTTCGTGCCGGCGGGCGGATTGGTTGACTGCGCGGCAGCGGACAAACCGATTACTGTCGCCAGCACCGTGACCAGCCAGGCGCGGCAGCCATGACAGGCTGTGTTCACACCTGAAGGCTCGCACAAAGTTGCCGGGTTGGGAATCTTCATCGCTTGATTTGTTTCGGCGGGTTGAGCAGCAGGCCGCTGACCTGGATGACCAACGCCAGTTGGGCGCCTTCGTTGTCGCGCGCGGTGAGCTCCAACGAGTCCACCTTCACGCCCATCGCGTCACGCTCGATCTGAAAAAGAAAACGCGCCACGGAAGAAATGTTCCCGCTCACGTCCGCGCGGCACTCGAGCGTCTTGTAATCGTCCTCGGCTTCCTTCCATTGCGGCCGGATGGAACTCACCGAGACGCCGCCATCCCGCGACCAGCGCTCGAACGCCCGAAGCATCTGGCTCTCGGCTTCGGGCTTCGCGCCAGCGAGATTTTTTGTCTGCATGATTTCCCAGGCGAGCGTGTTCGTGCGCATCGTGTCCCATTGCTCGCGCACGGCGCGCTCACGGCTCAAGGTTTTTTCCCCGTCGCGCACCTGCTCCTTGAGCTTCGCGATGCGTTCGGAGCGGGCCTTCCAGTTCGCCGTCAGCGGCGTGATCACGATCTTGTCGCCGAGGAAAAGCCCCACCATCGCGAGCGCGGCGACGGCCAGGACTTTTTGTTGTTTGGTCAGGGTCATAATCCAGCCGGGCCTCCCCATTGAAAGTTGAAGGTGAATTCCACCGTCGTGGTGCCGCGCGACATCTCGACGTGAACGTCCGAGATCTCCCGCACGCCGCGCAGCTTGTCGAGCGCGCGGTTGAACGCCTCGCGATTCCGCGCCGTGCCCGAGCACGTCACGCGCGACGGCTCGCGCAACTCGATCGTCTTGGCCGAGACCGCGCCGTCCTCGGGGAACGACTCCGTCACCCGTTTCAAAATGCTTAGCGTCCGCACCGATTCGTCGTACCACGGGCGATAGCGCCGGATCTGATCGCGCATCTGCGTCAGCTCGGCGACCGGCTTTGCCATGTGAGACCACTTCGATTCCCAGTGCCACAAAACAATTTGCTGGATCAAAAACGCGAGCAGGACGATGGCCGCCACCGCGCCCGCGCCCGCGCCGGCGTAGCCGAGCTTGCCGGAGGAGTAGCGCTGTGAAAATTGCTTCCACGGACTGATCTTCGGCGGCAAAAATTCCATTCCCGCCTGCGCTGTCAACCGTCGCACTGCTACACTCAACGCCGCCGAGACCGCCGTGCCCGTCGGAATTTTCACGCCAAATTCCTCCGCCGCGTGCTCGCGCACGTGTTCGATCTTCAGCCCCCAATCCTGCGCCGCCCCGCGTAATTCCTCGGCCAGTTGCGTCGCGACCTCGCTGCGGCCGAACACGCGCACGCGCTTCATCGCCTCGCGCACTTCCGCTGGCAACTGGCCCAGCGTGATGCGCAACTCGCGCGCGATGTGGTCCGTCTGGAGTTCGCGCCCGGCGCCGACCTGTTCAAACGCGCCATCGAGCGCGCGCAGATTCACCATGCCGCCGCCGCAGGAGATTTGCATCGCGACGCTCGTTTCGCCGGGCAGCAACGCCAGCGTGCCGTCGCCGGACTCCGCGTCCGGGCGTTGCAGCGCCGTGAGGCCCAGCGAAAATGTCACGGGCCGGAGCTGCGCCGCAGCCAGCACGGCTTCGAGCCGTGTGACGTGTTCGCGCGGAATCCCCACCAACGTCGCGAAGTGCCCGCCGCCCGCCGTGAAGCGCGAGTGCGCGAGCATCAATTCATCCGGGCCGTACGGAAATCCGCGTTCGGCCTCGATCTGCAAAAAGTCCGCGACGGCTTCCTCGGGAATTTCGGGCAGCTTCACCGTGAGCGTCAGCGCCCAGTTCAACGGCAGGCCGACCGCGCACCAGCGTTCGCGGATGTCCGCGGCGTCGAGCTGGTTGCGGATCTCGCGGCCCACGAGTTCGACTTCCGCCGTGAGCGGATCGAGCGAGAGCGACGCGGTAAAAGTTTTTTTGATCTCCACCGAGCCGTTTGTGCGGCGCACCAGCACGCCTTCGAGCCGGCTCCCGTCGAACGACAGCCCGAGCAGCGAACTGCCGGGTTGCCGCTGGAACAGTTTGTCGAGTTGTTTCAAATCAATCATGGTCGTCAAAAAAATTAACTCGCTAATAAGTTTGTGTGACGCTCGCCCTCGCCCTGGCCCTCTCCCCCGGGGAGAGGGAGCAGCAGACGAATGTTTCGTTTTGTTCGAGATACGCTTGAGCAATCACCGCGCTTGGTTGCGCGTAGAGACGGCAGACGATTCTCCCTCTCCCCGGGGGAGAGGGCCGGGGTGAGGGCGGGCAATTTCTGCCACCGCTTGAATTCGATTTTGACGTTGAGTTTCATCGTGTCTGCGTCTCCTTGGATGCCAAAAGTTCCGTCCGCGTTTCCTTGCCGAGCGCCCAGCCGAGATGCGTGAGGTCCTGCCGACGAATGATCATCGGCGCGCCTTCGCTCGTGTCGAAAACAAATTTCACACGCTGATAGCCGCGGTTGTGATGGCCCACCGCCGCGATGTCCGCGGTGTATTGATAGCTGTGCGACGTGATGCACGGGCCGGCGGCGATCGCGTTCGTATCGCCAATGACTTCCGCCACCCACGCGATGGTCGTGAGCTTTGATGGATTCGATTCGCGATAGGAAACCATCTGCGCCGCGTAATCCACGCCGATGCCGGGGATGCATTCCAGCACCGGCTCGGTCGCGGTGTTCACGTTCACCAGGCCCTCGGTGAAACTGTTCGTGGCCGCGGTCAAATACTCAGCGACCTGTGCGAACTCATCCGCTGTCATGCCGCTGCGTAAATAAAATTCCATCACGCTGCCCATCGGCGTGGCCGGGGGAGTGCGCTGCCCACGCCGGGGGAAAAGTTGACCGATGATTTCGCCCGCGCGCTTGTCGCCGAAGGTGTTGGTGACCAAATTCCCCAACTCTGGCTGGCTGTTGATGTTCGTGCCGCTGGCCGGTTCACGGCTGTACACGGTGAAGTATTCCATCAGCCCCGCATCGAGCCGGCTGTCGCGGTTGTCGTTCGGCGCCGAGTTCTCGGCGTCGTTCTCGTTCGCGTCGAGGATGCCGTTCTCGTTCGCGTCCTCGCCGTAAAGAATTTCCGTGGTCACGCCGGCCACGAGTCGAAGTTCTTCCACGGATTCAAACGGAGCGTTCTTGGTTTTGTACGGCTTCGTGAGGCGACCGTAAGTTTCGTCCTCCGCGCCGCCGGTCGTGATGTCGGTGTTGGCATCGCGCCAGTCCATGATCGCGGCGGCGATTTCCGCCGTCATGCCGGGGAGATATTGGATCATCTCCGCCGTGAGCCACGGCGCGTTGAGATTTATTTTCGAGGCTTCATCCACGAGCCCGAACGCAGGTTTGCTGAGATTGATTTCCCAATCGTTCGTGTCGCGGCCGAGGACCCAGAACTTCGCCTCGCCCACCGGCACGGCTTCGCACGCGAAGTCCGCCGGCGCCGGCATCACGCCCGGATACGCCACGGTCGCGATGACATTGCTCAGATAACGCGCTGCGCCGTCAATGGCCTGGTTCGACTCGACGGCGGCGGAGCGATTGTCCGAGGCGCGCAATTCCTGATTCATCGAGTGCGCGAAGTACAACGTGAGCGCCACGAGGCCGAACGCGATCCAAAGCACGATGATGAGCAGCGAGCCGGATTCGTTGCGAGACGGAGCGCGGCGTTCACGCCGCTTCACCGTAGAAAAATCAACCACGCCGCTCCTAATCTGGGTCACTTGTATGCCAAGTTCGTCGAAGCGGCGTGAATGCCGCGCTCCGACCGCGTTGCTGGAACGATTTGTCATGCCCAGTCTCATTCGATCACCGCCGTCAGGTTGGTTCGCGCCAGCACCATCACGGCCACGATGAGTTCCACCGGCGCGGGTGTGCCGAGCGATTGTTTTTCGTTGTGAAGTTGCAAGGCCAGCTTGATCGCGCGCGGCAGATTGTTCGTCAGGCCGGTCGCCGTGTCGGCAAGTGTCGAGTCCCACGTGTCCTTCCACGCGTTGCCGTCGTAATATTGAAACGCGATCGCGTCCACGCCGCTCATCAAAAACTGGTCGCTCGTCTCGTCCTGGATCAGCGGCAAATGATTTCGCGCGACCGAGCGATACAAGTCCATGCCCGGCGTGCTGTTGGTGGCCGCCGCGAGAAAATACGACACGCGCTCGATCTCGCCCCAAGTCGCGTTGTCGTCCACGAGGCCGACCGCCGTGTAAAATTGCGGGCCGCTCGAGTGATTCATCGCCGCCGCCGCGCCGCCGGTGGCCGAAGTGGTCGGCGTGCTTTGCAACTGACCGGACAATGCGCCGCCGGGTGGCGCGAGATTCGCGAGGTCGCGCTTGATGATGCCGAGCGCCTGCTGCAACGGCAGCGCGCGTTCGACGGCGTCGGCAGTGTGGTTGCGCAACTTGAACGCGCTGAAGAAAACGGTGTGGATCGCCGCGAGCACGATGGAAAACACGAGCACGGCGAGGAGCAACTCCAACAGCGTAAAGCCGCGGCGGCGAGAGCTGAATGAAGAATGAAGAATGAAGAATGAAGAAACCCGGTCGCGCGCGGCCCGGTTTCCAACCTTCAAACTCATTCGGCAATTCTTCATTCTACATTCTTCCTTCTTCATTCCTCACTGCGTCGCATCCACCAGCGTGCTCACCTTCACGTCGTAATCCCGTCCCTGCACCGGCACGCTCACATGCACGGTCACGAGCTTCATCGCGCCGTCCTCGGCCCACGGCTCGGACTGCAAACTCCACGAGTAACTCATCAGCCCTTCCTGCATCGTGCCCTTCTGCGCGGACGACTGCCATTGGCCCGTCACGAGCAACTCATTCAATTTCCGCTCCGCCAGCCGCGAACCCACCGCCTTCCGTTCGGCGACCGAACCCGCGCGACTCGCGATGTGCAGGCCTTGCACCGCCACCGGGATCACGATGGCCATGAACAGCAGCGCCGCGAGCACTTCCGCCAGCGTGAAGCCGGCTTGCGAGCGGAGCGCCGAGCACCGTCTCGGCTCGAACCGGATTCGTTCCCCCGACGGGCCGAGACGGTGCTCGGCGCTCCGCTCAGCGGCTCGCAATTGGTTTGCCGGGTTGAATCTCATAGTTCAAACGGTTGCGACTCTGCGCGACCCACAACTCGCCGTTGTCTTTCTGCCGGAACACCACGACTTCCGGACTGCTCGCAGTGACGAAGCCATCTGGATTGAATCGCAGGGTGTAAAGCCCCGACGTGTCCAGCTTCTCGTTCGTGAACTGGCTCGCCTGGCTCGCGGCGATCGCTTCCGACGAATGGCGCACTTCAATTTCCAAAGTTTCATCCACGGAGAACTGCTCCGCCTTCGTGTCGTCCTCGACGAAAGATTTGTCCGCGTTCAAGCCGTAAGTGCGCGACTTGGTGTCGAACCACAGCACCATCGGCACGCCGTCGGAAACCGCGCGGGCCTGCGCGGCGCGCGTCAACGCCATGAACCGCCGCGCTTCTGAATCGAGATTGCGGCTCCTGAAGAACCGCGACAACGACGGCGTGGCAATCGCGAGCACGACGGCGAGCAGCGCGAGGACGAGGATCAATTCGATCAAAGTGAAACCAGCCGACGTAGCGGCGTCTCGGCAGAGCGCCGCCATTCTGGACAAAGACGGTTTGCGGCGCTCTGCCGAGACGCCGCTACGCTGAGTTGTCGCGTCAATCGTCACGGTTATTTTCCCTGCTGCCAGTTCGTCACGTCGTCTTCATTGCCTTCACGGCCATCGAAGCCGGCGGAACTGATGTCGTAGCCGCTCGTGTTGTGTTTGCCCGGGCACTCGTAGAGATAGGGGCGTCCCCACGGGTCGGTCGGGATGCCGCCCTTTTCCTCGAGATACGCACCTTTCCAACTGGGTGCGTCGCTCGGCGGTTTCATCAATGCCATCAGACCATCCTTGCCGCGCGGATAATAGCCGTTGTCCACCTCGAACGCGCTGAGCGCCGTGGAGAACGCGCCGATCTGGGTCTTGGCCGCGGTCTGCCGCGCCTGCTCGCCGCGATTGGCGAACTTCGGCACGACGATGGCCGCGAGGATGCCGAGAATCACCATCACCAGCAGCAGTTCGATGAGGGTGAAACCGCCTCGGCGGCGGAATGACGAATGACGAATGACGAATGACGAATTGGCGGCGGACGATTGCCCATTCGTCATTCGAGCTTCGTCATTCGGATTTGGTTTTGTGATTGTGATTTTCATGTCTTGAGAATCGTTGGTTTCATTTGATGTAGTCCTGCAAAGTGAATATCGGCAAAACCATGCCGACGAAAATAGTCCCGATAAACGCGGCGATGAAAAACAACATCAACGGCTCGGCCAGCGCCACGGCCGTCTTGAGCTGTCGGTCGAGATCGCCCTCGGTGACGTTCGCGATGCGTACAAGTTCCTGATCGAGCTTTCCGCTTTCTTCGGCGACGGAAATCATTTCCAGCACCGAGCCGGCGAACAGCGCGCGACATTCCCCCAGACTCACACCGAGCGCCTTGCCTTCCTTCACGCGATCAATCGAGTTGGAAACGGCGTCCACGAGAATCTGATTGCCGATGGAGCGACGCGCCACGTTGAGTCCGTTGATGAGCGGCACACCGGCGCCCAGCAACGTGCCGAGCATCCGGCAGAAGCGCGACATGGCGAATTGTGCCACGAGATCGCCGATGATCGGCACGCGGAGAATCATCCCTTCCCACGCACGCCGGCCGACTGGCGACACGACCCATGCGCGGGTAAGAAATCCGGCGACCACCAAAACCACGGCGACCAACAGTCCGTAGGAGCGCAAAACATCACTCGCACCGACAATGATGCGCGTGAGCAACGGCAGTTGTCCGCCCAAATTGGCGAAGAGCAGCAGGAACTTGGGAATAAAATAAGTCAGCAAGAAGACTAAAACGCAAAGCGCCAGGCCAAACAAAATGGTTGGATAAAGCATGGCGTTCATCACCTTGCCGCGCATTTCTTTTTCCCGCGCCTGGAAGTCGGCGATCTGCGCGAGCACCACGTCGAGGAAGCCGCCCGTTTCGCCGGCTTCGACCATCGCGGTGTAAACCTTCGGAAACGTTTCCGGCGACTTGTTCATCGCGTCGGCCAGCGTCATGCCGTCCACCACGAGGTCGTGGACTTCCTTCCACTTCGCCTTCGCGGTGGGGTTGGCGGCTTCGCGTTGCAAAATCACCAGCGCGCGGCTCAGCGGCACGCCGGCGGCGAGGAGACTCGAAAGCAGTCGCGTGAAATTTTCCAGGACGCGCGCTGAAATCTTGTTCGAGCCGAGGGAAAACTTCAGGTCGGACGCGGCGGACTTGGCGTCGGACGGGGGCGCGGTTGCGACTTGGGCAGGGGACTCATTGAGGAGAGGTTTGGATTTGCCGTTGACGCCTTCCTTCAAACTGATGGGCCGCAAGCTCTGGCTCTCGATCTGGCGAAAAGCCTCCGCGCGCCCGCCGGCTTCCAATTTGCCCTCGGCGATCTGGCCGTCTGCTTGCAATGCTCGGTAATGAAAAGTCGGCATTCAGGAAGCTCCAAATTCCAAGCTCCAACATCCAGAGAAGCTCCAACCAGCAAACACCAAACCCGAGCCATTCCGCGCGACATCAAACCTGCGCAGCTTGGAGCTTGAAGTTTGGTGCTGCTCTGGAGCTTGGATGTTGGAGCTTGGATGTTTCATTACGGCCTCTTCAACGCGATGCTGTGCGGCGCGTTCTCCGGCGCGTTTTCCGCCGATTGATCCATCGTCAGCGAAACTTCCTTCGCCGTGGTCACGCTCAAAACTTCGTCCACCGTCGTCACGCCGAGGCGCACGAGCCGCCAGCCGTCCTCAGCGAGCGTCTTCATGCCGGCGCGTCGCGCGGCGTCGCGGACCTGGTCGCTGGAAGCGTTGCGTAAGACGAGCTGGCGGATCTCGTTGTCGGAATCCATCCACTCGAAAATCGCGCGCCGGCCATGGAAGCCGGTGTTGCGGCATTCGCGGCAGCCGACGGATTTGTAAATCGTGGTCTCCGCCGCAATGCCAAGCTGCACCTTCAGCGCGCGCGCGGTGGGCGAGTCATCCACCACCTTGCAATGTTTGCAAAGCACGCGCACGAGCCGTTGCGCAAGCACGGCTTCGAGCGACGACGCGACGAGATACGGCTCGACGCCCATGTCCACGAGCCGCGTGACCGCGCCCGGCGCGTCGTTCGTGTGGAGCGTGGAGAAAACCAAATGGCCCGTGAGCGAGGACTGCACGGCGATCTGTGCCGTTTCCTTGTCGCGGATTTCGCCGACGAGAATCACGTCCGGGTCGTGGCGCAAAATCGAACGCAGTCCGCGCGCGAACGTAAGGCCGGCCTTCTCGGAAACTTGAATCTGGTTCACGCCCTTGAGCTGATACTCGACCGGGTCTTCGATGGTGATGATCTTGCGGACGGCGTCGTTGATCTCGTTGAGCGCGGTGTAAAGCGTGGAAGTTTTACCGCTGCCCGTCGGGCCGGTGACGAGGATGATGCCGTGCGGCATTTCGAGCACGTGCTTGAAACATTTTTTCTCGCGCGTGTCCATGCCGAGGTCTTCCAGGCCGCGGAGCGTGGAGTTCTGGCGGAGCAGACGCATCACGACCGCCTCGCCGTGGAGCATCGGGATCACCGAGACGCGGATGTCCACCTCGGCGTCGTCCACGCGGATTTTGATTCGCCCGTCCTGCGGCAGACGTTTCTCGGCGATGTTGAGGTGGCTCAAAATTTTTACGCGCGAGACGATCGCGGGCTGAAAGCGTTTCAATTGCGGCGGCACGGGCACTTCCTGCAACACGCCGTCAATGCGATAACGGATGCGGAACTCGTCCTCGAACGGTTCGAGATGGATGTCCGACGCGCGCAGTTCGATGGCGTCGCGCAAAACCTGGTTGACGAACTTGATGATCGAAGCGTCTTCCGCCGCGCTGTCGAGGTCCGTGTCTTCGAGTTTGTCCTCGTCAACGACCTCGAACGGCTTTTCCTCGTCGAGCGTGCCGATGGTGTCCGCGCCGACGCCGAGGCGCTTCTTCATCTCGCGCTGGATCGCTTCGCTCGGCGCGAGGACGGGCTTGAGGCGCAGGCCGGTCATGCTCTTGAGCGTGTCGAGGCCTTGCGTCGCGAAAAGTTTGCTCGTCGCGATCTCCACCGTGCCGTTGACGCGGCGGAGCGGGAGCAATTCGTCCTTCAACAAAATGCGCGCCGGGAAAAGCGAGAGCACTTCCTTGTCGGGCTCGAGGTCATCGAGCGTGGTGAAGTCGAGGCCGTATTCCTTCGCGAGCCAGCGGAGGACCTCCTCCTCCGACCGGACCGCGACGCTGCCTGGCCGTGTCAATGAACGGGCATCGCTGGCGGAAAGCTGCTTTTCAGCAACCATCTTCGCCAGCAATTCGCTCATCGGCGGAACACTTGTTTCAACGGCATTCATGGCAGCGCGCGGTTCGGATCGGCTGGGAATTTTACTTCACCAGACCCGCGGAAAGCGCGACGGCTTCCTGCTGGGTGTTGAGGACCTTCTTCAATTCTTCCTGCGCGGTCGCCAGCTTGGCTTCCTTTTCCTTCTTGGCCGCGCGGAGTTTTGACATTGCCGCCTTGATCTCTTCTTTCGAAGCGTTCGAATCAATCGCTTTGTCGAGCGCTTCCTGTTCGGGATTCGCCTGGCCGCCGAAACCGCCACGGCCACCGCCTTGACCGCCGTTGTTGTTCGTGTCACCGCCCGGGCGGCGGAACAGGCGGCCACCTCCGCCAAAGCCGACCTCGCGGCGGGCTTCCGACACCTTCGTGATGCGCTCTTCGAGAACTTTCCATTCCGCGTCGTCCTTGACCTTCATCTGCTCGCGCAGATTTTCCATCATGCGCTGCTGGAATTGCGCCGGGTCACCGCCGGGACCGCCGCGACCACCACGACCGCCGCGGTCGCCTTCCGCCGGCGGAGCGGCTTTGCTGTCCTGAGCCACAAGATTTCCCGCGCTCACAAGAAACGCGGCCGCCACACCTGCTGTTGTCAGCCACTGACTGAGTTTTTTCATTTTGATCTCCAACTATTTTTTGGTTCTGGGTGAATGCACATCCGGCGCGAACATTTGCGCCATCAGCCGATGGAGCGACCAATGCAATTGAAGTGCCAAGTGGAAAAACGGCCTGTTTCCCGCCCGCGGATTTTTTTTCGCGCAACAATTGCGCGAACGAAGCCTTCCGCTGCGCACCGTTTGCAGCCGCAAACAGACCGCGCCGCGAAATTCAACTCCCAACTCAACGGGTTTCCCGGGTCGCCACCCAGCGGATGCTTTGCGAGATGAGTGTCCGATAATTTTCGTTCTCAAACGCCTCGTGGCCGTGACCGAGTTGAAGGTAAACCACGCGCGACCGGCCTTCCGTGCGGTGCCAGCCCAGCGGCTTGCCGCTCTTCGGATGCGTCGTGGTGATGAGCGGCGTCACATCTTTGCTCGTGCGATAGCCCCAGTAGATTTCATCGTGAATCGTGAAATCCTTCAGACCCGCCGTCACCGGATGGTTCGTCGTCATGATCAGAACGGGAATTTCCTCGTCATGCTTCCAGCCGATTTTCTCCGTGACCGTCCCCGGTTTATTCGGATCCGGTTCGGTGTAACGTCCGCCGATGATTCGTTCGTAATCGGCCCAATGTGGATACGACGCGAGCGCGTGATGCAGCACCACGAGGCCGATGCCCCGGTCGAACAGGGAAAGAAACTTCGCCTTCTGCGTCTCGGTGATTCCTTGCATCATGTCGTAGAGCACGATCGCATCGTAGCTCAACAAATCCTCGCGCTCGAAAACCGTGGCGTTGGTGGTCGCCGCGTGCGCCGCCGCAGTGAACGCGAGGTTCGGGTTGTCCGAATACATTTTGAAGAACGGCACCTGCTCGAAGCCGTGTCCGCCGGTGACAACCAGCACTTTGAACTTCGCGCCGGTTTCCGCGGCGAGACCCGGCGCGCCAGCCAGCAGCGCCAAACCAAACACCAGAATTTTTTTCATGTTGGGTTTCGACAGTTATCCGTCATTTCGATTTGGCCGATGGAGTTGTGAGCAGAAACGTCATCAAATCCTTTTGCTGCTGCGCGTCCAGTCCCTTAAGCAATCCCTCCGGCATCAGCGAAATCGCCGAAGCTTTCACCGCGGCGACCTTTTCCGCCGGAAGCTTGAGTTCTTTGCCGGTGACCTGGCCTAGGACGACCTCGTCGCGATCGTTCTTCAACAGCACGCCGGTTTCCACCGCGCCATCTTTCAAAGTGACGTTGTAGGAAATGTGATCGGGATTGATCGCCGCGCTCGGCTCCGTGATGTCACGCAACACGGACGCGTAATCGCGATAGATCAGGTTCGACAAGTTCGGACCGATGCCGCCGCCCTCGCCGCCGATGGTGTGGCACTTGAAGCACGTTGCCGGTTCGCTGAAGAAAATCTTTTTGCCGCGCTCCCAGTCGCCGCCTTCGAGTTCCGGCGTGGGCTTCGCCATCGCCACGGCCACGTAAGGTTTCGCCCACGGCAACAGCACGCGCCGCAACGGCAGCGGACGCGGACGCGAATCTTCCGCCGTGAACCAACTCACGTCCAGCCGCGGTTCGCCGCCACCGGTCGTGAGTGTGATTTCGAGCGGCAGCCAGCGATTTTGTTCCGGTTGAATTGTGATGCGCGCTTCACGTTCGCCCGCGCACACCATTTTGCCGCCAGCTTTCAAATCGAATTTTGAATCTGACCTCAGCACGAGCGTGACGCGTTCGGGCGGATATTCGTAATCCAACTTCGCGTCCGGTTGCACGGCGGGATGCAACATCGAATACAAGTCAAGCTGTGCGCGCAATGTAAGCGTGCCTTGCTTTTTCAAAAGATTGAAAAATCCTTCGTGATGTTCGCTGCCGGCCGTAAAACCGCGCACCGCCGCCAGATCCAAATGCGGCAGCCATCCGACCCAATAAGCGCTTGATGAACGGTCTGACGGTCTTGAACTCCACACAACGCCCGTGAGGTCGTGCATCACATCCGTCGCGCTCCCAAGCGTGAGGGCATAATTGACTGCTTCGGTGTGCTCCGGAGTTTTCAGCGTGAGCGAGCGTCTGTCCGGCGCAAACGTGGTCGCTTCGGTTGCCAGTTCAAATCGCGGCATCGTCTTCTGGTTCATCACCACTTGATAGCCAGGCCGAAACGACTCGAAACGCTCGCCCGTCGTCACGTATTTGCCGACGGCTACGGCGCTCGCGGTGGCGGGAGCTGCATCGCCGCGCCATTTGCGATCGAAAACGACACGCGTCACCGTCGGGCTGACCGCGTAGGTCAACACCGGCTGCGGTGCCCCTTTGTCGGTGTAAGAAATCTTGAACAACTTCCCTTTCCCTTGCGGCCCCGTGCCCCAATCCGGCTTCCCGCTGTGACCGCAAACCAGCAAATCACCTTGCGGCGTCGGCACGGCGTCAATCGTCAGCATCGTCAGGCACGCGATGAGATTGTTCTGCGCGACGTAACCCGCCGCCGTCTTCACCAGTTTTGTCCGCCAGATCTTCCCGCGCGACTCACCGGTGACGAACGCATCGCCGCGCCACCACTCCGGGCCAAAGATTTTTTTGCCGTCGTTGAAGTGTAGCCCACATGTGGACTGATGTTGCGGCGCGAAATCAAAAGTGCTCGGCTCGTCAATCACGTCCGGCAAATACTTCGGATGCCGCGGCGGAAAGCCGTAGTGCCGTCCCGGCTGGATGTGCAGCAATTCGTCGAATGGATTTCCGTTCGGCAGCCACGTCGCGCCCTCCTGGTCCGTGCAAAACAGATCGCCCGCGGTGTTGAACGCCATCCCGATCGAGAAGCGGATGCCGGTGCAAACCACTTCACGCTTCTTCCAATCCGGCGAGACTTTCAAAATCGTCCCGCGCTCGCTGTGAAGATTGTAATCTGATTTGCCGGTCTCTTTGTTCACGCGATAGGCCTGATTCCAGGCGTCGCAGCCGAGGCCGAAGAAAATTTCGCCCGCCGGGTTCACCGCGATGCCGACGGCATCCAGATTCGATCCTGCCACGCCCGTCGGTTTCACCCAACCGCCCGTGACGGTTTCGAGTTCGCCCGTGCCGTCGCCCTTGTCGCGCAGCCGGATCACCCGGCCTTGCGACGCGATGTAAAGTCCGCCCGGTCCCCAGCACATGCCGATGCTCGGCGGGATTTCATTCTTGTCGTTCTTGTAAAAATGGGTGGCCGTATCTTCGAGACCGTCACCGTCGGCGTCCTTCAACTGCAAAACATTTCCGTCGTAGCACAGCGCGAAGAGTCGTCCGTCCGGCGCGAAGACGAGGTTGTTGATGTTGTTCAAGGCGAGCGGCAGTTCGCGCACGGTGAAACCCGGCACGAGCATCTGCACCGGCGGCGGATTGGAAACGGTGACGAGTGGCTTCTCCACGCGCGCGGAATTCTCGCCGCGCGCGACGAGAATGCCAGTGGCAAGGAGCACGGCGGCGAGCGGTGAATGGAAATTCATACGTGGTTCATGTGTTATTGCCGACCACCGACTTTACCTCGCCACCGGCTCCGGCCACATGCGCGGGGGGCCGTCGAATTCAGAACCCTTGACCTGGCGGATGTCGCCTTCATCGTCGGACCGCGCCTTGCCGGCTTCGATCTTCACCTTGACGGGCACCCAGAGCACTTTCGAGGCAGAACCGGAGGACCACGGCAATTCTTCGGCGAGCTTTTTGACCATCGTCGCCGTCCCGAAAGTCGCCGGCCCGGCCAGCCCGGACACCACGAGCCAGACGTTGCCCGCCGCGCGGCGTTGCGCCGCGATGATGCCGTGCATGGTCCATTCGGTGGCGCGGGTCGGCGATTCATGCGCCTTGCCATCGAGCACGAAGGCGGACGACTTGTTGAACTTGTTGCGTTTCGCCAGCTCGGGATAGTCGGCTTCCAGGTCGCGCCAGGTCAGGCCGAAGGCGCTGCGGAAATTGCCCGCCAGATCCGGTCGCCACACGAAGAAAAACGGCAGGGGCCGGACACTGGTGACGTGCGGCGGCACAAACGGCTCCACGCCGAACATGCGCGCGAGCATGATCTCGCTGCTCAAGGCGGCCAGGGGTGAGCCAATGGAAACCACCGAGGCCTGGTCTTCCGCAATGACCTGAAACCAATTCTCGCCCTGGATGGCTTTGAGCGTCGCGGGGTTGTGCCACAGGACCGGGGCATTGGACGACATTTGGTTCCGGCCAAGGCGGGCCGCCCCCACTTGGATCTGCGAAAAAGATTCGTGATCCCACCAGCTCAAATCGGTGCGTTGTTCTCGGCGCCGGCCTTTGGCACCGTACATGAACACGAGTTTCTCGGCTTCCACCAACACCTCCAGGACGCCGGCCGTTTCGAGGATGGGCAACCGTTGCAAACTGTCGCCCTGCTTCCGGAAATAATTGTTCAGCGCCGTGAGGTTGTCCCAGGTGAATCCCACACTCTCATTATGGTCGAGAATTTTTTTGATCATGCTGCGTGTGATCCGGAGGCCGGAGTCAACTTCCTGGTTGGCCGCTTCGATGGCCTGCGCGAGCGCGTAGATGCTGCCCTCGAGCTTAACCGCCTTCGCGACGAGGGTGAAAATGCGGAATGGAGGTTTGGTGAACATGAAGGCATTCCGACACGACACGTGAAAGTTGGCAAGATTGTATTACTGACAATTTTTGCTCGCGCACGGGCAGTGAGTGCTGACCGGCGGACAATTTTTGCTCGTGCACCGACGGTGACTGCCCGTCCGCAAACCAAAATCAACGACGACTGGCCGGGACGCGCGCGAACGACGCATGGTAAATTGGCGGCGTTTTCAATGACGACGCGCGCAACCATCCAGACTCCGCCGCCCCCGCCGGCCACCAACCCGGCGGCGGTGCGCCGCGCCCTCCCGTCTTCACTTCCCGTTCAAAAAGGAACCGACATGCCATGCAAATCCCGCCGCCCCTTCCTCTCACCACACTTTCAACGCCTCGGCCTCCGGCTCGCCGCCCATCGCGGCGGGCGCGTGGTGCTGCATTTGAGCACGCTGGCGAGGAGCCGGAAGAATTTTCGCTGGCATCTGCGCGGCGTGCTCCGCGAGCTACGGGCGAAACCACCGGGATCAAACTGAACATGCCACGAAACTTCAAAATGATTTCTGTCCCGCCAGTCAGCCCGGCTGTGGATGCAACGGTTTTGCGCGCCGTCGTCGCGCTTAACTTGCCCGGCGTGAATCGCATCAACCCATTCACGTGCGAAACCCAAAAATGATTTTGTTATGGCCGACCAGAGCGGAAACGAGAACGAAGGCAACCTGCGGGCGGCCTTGCGCCGGTTGAAGGTCGAATTGGTAAAATTACGCGACGCCCTGGCTCAAAGCGAGGAACGCGCGGACGCTTTGCTGCAAGACCTCCTCGCGCTGGAACACTCCATCCCGCACGCCTGTAGCAAGCTCACGGTCGTGCCGGTCATCCCGGCAAAGCCGCGCCCTGCGTCCTCGGAAAGCGAGGCCATTCTTGAAATTGCCGGCGAAGAGGGCGCGGAAAAACTGGAGGTGCGTCCGCTCGCCCGTGGCGCGGCGATGGTGCGGGTGAACAGCGGAAAGGAATTTCGCCTGTCGCCGACCCTCGCGGCGTTTCTGGAAACGCTGTTGCTCGACGGGGCCACCGACGGCGGAAAACTCATCCGGTGGAAACCACACGCGGAAGTCAGCCGCGTGATGCAGGCGCGGATGGGCCGCCCGTTCTCGCGCCACGCGCTGCATGAACTCGTGTGGCGTTTACGCGCCGCCCTCGCCGCCGCCGGCGTGAACCCCTTTTTTGTGCACACGCACCAGCAGTTGGGATTGCGGTTCGCGCAGCGGCGCGCGCCTGTGAAGGGGCAAGAGCCGTTGTGAGCGATGAAAAATAAAATGCCACCCGGCCCCACAATTTCCGCACGAGCGGCGCATCCGATTTCTGTGAGCGTTGCGGCTCAGGATTTTTTTCACCGGAGTCATGCGATTATCGCGCGCGTCACACAGCGCCGTTGAAACCAAACCCGGCGCGCGACAAAAAAATTATGGCCAGCCTTTGGCAAATTGACGGGACGAAGTGGGTCCGGCAGCCGTTGAGCGGCAGCCACGCCGTGCTCGGCGCGCATCCCGAAATGCCGGTGCGCACGCTCGCGGCGCTGGCGGCGGCGGACGGGCCGGCGGTGCTTGGCTGTTATGCGCGCGGAGAATTGCCGCCGCTCTGGGCGTTGCTCGGCGCGGCGGAAGCCCACGTCTGGGTCAACGGTCAGCCGCTCGCCGGCGGCCTGCGCGTGTTGCGCGACCGCGACGAGATTTTGATCGCGGGCCGGACGCGGTTTTATTTCTCCACGGAAGAACTCGCGAAGGTCGAGCCGTTCACGGCGGGCGAACATCCGGTGTTCTGCGCCCGTTGCAGACAACCAATTCAGTCCGGAACCCCCGCGGTGCGGTGCCCTGGCTGCGGGCATTGGTGCGAACAATCGGAAGCCAAGCCCTGCTGGACTTACGGCCCGACCTGTCCGTTGTGCGATCAACCCACCGCGTTCGACACCGGCCTGCGCTGGACGCCGGAGGAACTTTGAAATGGAAACGAACGAAAACATTTCTCCGAACGCCGCCGCCGGCAAACACGTCGTCGTGGTCGGCCTCGGCAACATCGGCTCGCCGCTGGTCGAACTGCTCGCGCGCCTGGAATTCGTGAACCGGTTGACGCTCGTGGACCACGACGCCTACGACGAATCCAATCTGCGCGGCCAGGCGGTACTTCCAAGCGACGTGGGCCGCCCGAAAGTTTTGGTCCAGGCCGAGCGCGCGGGTCAGATCAATCCTGCGTTGCAAGTCGAAGCGATCCACGCCGCGGTGGAAGACGTTCCCCTCGCGCGTTTGCGCGCCGACGTGATCGCGGCGTGCGTGGATTCAAAGTGGGGTCGCCAACACGTCAGCCAGCCCGCGTGGCGATTGAATGTTCCGTGGGTGGACGCTGGCGTGGCGGCGGAGGGCCGGTTGGCGCGTGTGAATGTTTATCTGCCGGGCGACGACCAGCCCTGCTATGAGTGCGCGTGGAGCAAGCGCGACTACGAAACGATGGAAGTGAAACAGCCCTGTCAGCCGCACGGCAGCGCCGCGCCAACGCACGCGCCGGCTTCGCTCGGGAGCCTGGCCGCATCGCTGCAAGCCATCGAGGTCGAGAAAATTTTGTCCGGCGATTTGAAATCCGCCGCCGTCGGAAAACAAATCACCCTCGCCGCCGGTTCGCACCAGTTGCATTCGATGTCCTTTCGCCGGAATCCGAAATGCAAATTCGACCATCGCACGTTTCAGCTTCAGCCGGTGCGATGTGAGCCGGGCAATTTCCCGCTGCGCGAACTGTTCGCCGCCGTCCAAAAAGAAATCGACGGCGCGGAGGAAGTCCGGCTCCACCTTGACGGCAAACCCTTCGAGCGCCAGTGGCGCTGCGTGTGCGGCGCGGAGCAGGCGGTGCTCGCGCTCGCGGGCCGCACGGCGGCGAAGGATCGCGCTTGTCGCCGTTGCAATGGAACGATGCAGCCCGTCGGCTTCGTGTCGCTTCCGTCGTTGTGCGAGCGGACGCTGACGCCGCCGGAACTCGCGAAACCGCTGTCCGAACTCGGCCTCGTCGCCGGCGATGTGATTTTTACAAACCGCGAAAACAGCCGCATCGCCTTTGAATTGGTGAACACATGAACGCCGAAATCAATTTATCGCCGCCGACCGACCGCATCTTCGGGGAATTCCTCGGGCGGCAATATCAGGAAGGCATGGCCTTGGCGGCGGAGAGCGACATCCTGAAATTGATGCCGCAGAACGGTCATCTGTCCGACCGCTACATCGCCGAATTTATTTGTCGTGGCCTGGTGCAGAACGACGCGGGCGAAGTCGCGGAGTTCAACCGCTTCGTCGTCGGCATCTGGTTTCCGGAAGATTATCTGCGGCGCGTGGATGAGTCGCTCATCGTCACCTATTTCGGGCCGGCGCCGCGCCCGTGGCATCCGAACATCAAAGCTCCGTTCATTTGCACGCACATCGCGCCGGGCACGCGGCTCGTGGACATTCTCTACAATTGTTACGAGCTGTTCACGTGGCGGGTGAAGTACACCGGCGACGAAGGTCTCAATCACGCCGCCGCGCAATGGGCAAGGCATCAGGACCCGACGTGGTTTCCGATTGATCGCCGTCCGCTGCGCCGGCGCAAATTGAAGCTCGAAGTTCAACCCGTCGCCGTGGAGGAAAACAAATGAACTACCTCGCCGAAACTTCGATTGAAAGTGTCGAGCGCGCGCTGCGGAGCGAATCGGCAAAACTCGAGCGTCGCTCCGCCGTTCGCTGGTCGCTGCCGATGTCAAGCGGCGCGCGTCACCCGCTGATTGTGCAACTCGACGGCGAATGGCTGTGGTTCGCCGCCGGACACGAGTTGGCGACGAGTCCGTCCATGTTCGGAAATCTTTGGGCCGCCGTGCGCAAGAACGCCGGGTTGCCGGCGGAAATCAAACTCGCGTTGACCACCGGGCGGACGCTGGAGTTGCGCGCGGACTTGCTGCTCACGGAGGAACTGGACGTGGAGTCGCGCGTGTGCGCGCTGGTGAAAACTTTTCAGACCGTCGGGCGAACCGGTAGCGGTGCGTTTTCAAGGATTGTAGGCGACGAGGTAACGAGTCGTTCGGGCGAAGCACTCCTCACGTCGTGCCCTACAACCGAAACGGCCCACACCTCTCAAAACGATTTGCGCCCGGCGCCGGCGCCCGCCGGCGAGCGTGCCACCGAACTGGAAAACCTTTGCGAAGAAAGCGGCTGGCGCTGCGTGCGGCGCTCCTCCGGGCGGTTGACCGTCGCGTTGGAGGTCACGCTCGCGTTGCAAGCCACAGTGACTTCGGTTGGCGGCGGCGTCCGTGTGGTCGCTGAGTTGGCGGATTTGAGTTCGTTTTCTTCGCTCAGCCGGACGGCGGCGGCGGCGTTGGCACTGGAGATAACCAACCTGACCCCGTTCGTTCGCGCGAGCGCGGACTCGGACTCGTGAAAATTGTTGTTTGAAATTTTCTGGGCGGAAATTCCGACGGCGGCGGAATTGGACGCCGGTTTCATTTCACTTTCCGCCGCGGGCCGCGCCGCCGGCGAATCGTTCGCCGCGCTGCAATCGGAAAGGCTCGCCAAGGATTATCTCACCGTCCGCGGGTGGACCGCGGACCTCACCAAACCAAAACACGAAAGGACAAAACCATGATCCAAGCACTGACAATACCCATCCGGGTCTCGGACGTCACCGGCCAGAAACTGGTGGACGTGAAAGACGCACCCAACGACGCGACCATCGGCGAACTCATCGAGGGTTTGCTCCCGCGCATGAACATGCCGGCCAACGACAACGGCGGGCGCACGCTCTCGTATCAGGCGTTGCTCGACCGCGACGGTCGTCATCTGCACGCCAGCGAACTCGTCGGCGACACGCTGATGCCCCACGACCGGCTCGTGCTCCAGCCCGAGATCAACGCCGGCGCCAAATAAACCAATCCGCGCAAACAAAAACCACCCATGCCGCTCGACGAATATCAATACGCGCTCGACCTGGAACGCCCGGACCACACGAGTCTCGGGCAGTTCCCGGCGGCGATGGATTGGGGGCCGGCGTGCGAGTGCGCGCGCTTCGCTGCGCTCCGCGCGCACAACCTCGTCGCGCTGCCGAACACCGGCGAGGTCACCGTCGAGCCGGCATGGGAAGAATCCCGCGGCGAACCGCACGTCGGCAGCGTGCGCGTGGTGCTGGGCGGAAACGGGAACGGCGCGACGGCGGTGAACCTGCCGCTCACGTATTTTCGCGCCGCCGCCCAGCAGGCCAGCCGCGGCCTCGTCGCGCAGAAAATCCTGCAACCCCGCGAGGAGTTCCATTATTCGGTCGTTGCCTTCCGGACGCCAAGGAGCGAGCCGGCCAAAGCGAAGCGCGCGTTCACCATTGAGGAAGTGGCGTCGCCGCTCATCGTGAAAACGGCGTCGTCGCGCGAACTCTTCGCGCAGGCGACGCCGTTCGGCCCGGCGCACGCGGCGGACGTGCCGTTGTTCGTGCCGCAACGCGTGCTCGACGACGCGGCGGCCCTCACGCGCGCCGCCGGCGCGGACGAAACCGCCGGCGTCCTCATCGGCCACGTCTGTCGCGACGCCGACGATCAGGTTTTGTTCGTGGAGGCGACGGATTTGATTCCCGCGAAGCACACGCGCTCCGAGTTGACGGCGGTCACGTTCACGGCGGAGACGTGGACGGCCGCGG
Source organism: Pedosphaera sp. (assembly GCA_009695195.1). GTDB lineage: Bacteria > Verrucomicrobiota > Verrucomicrobiia > Limisphaerales > JADLHS01 > CAIKLQ01. Next base: position 43,976 of record SIBJ01000007.1, on the reverse strand, counting down.
AGTCGGCGATCCGGCTGCGCGGCGGGCGCGAGATCATGCTCGGCTGGTTTCATTCGCACCCGGCGAAATTCTGGTGTTCGCCCAATTGCGGCCCCGAAGCGCGGCGCGAGTGTCCGCTCGCGCGCAGTTTTTTCAGCGGCGAAGATTGCGCGCTGCACCGGACGGTTTTTCCCCAGGCCTACGGTGCCGCGCTGGTGGTGACGCACGCGGAAGCGGGGATGCGCTACGCGATGTTCGGCTGGCGTCACGGTTTGATCGTGCAACGGGGATTCCACGTCCTGAATGCCTCCCGGGCCGTGGCGGAAGCCATTTCGAGCGAGGCGATCATCGGAGAAAAACATGAAGAAGCCTGCGATTGAATCACTCGTGTTGGATCAACTGCTCGGCGGCGAGCGCAACGGCCTGAGTCTCGACGAACAAGTCGCACACCTCGGCGCGCTGCGCCAGAACGCCGAGGTGAGCTGTCAACTGGACCGCGCCATTCTCGAACGCCTGAACGCCATGCACAAAGGACTCGATGAAGCGCGCCTTCACCAACGCCGAATCAAGGAAATGCTCGACAAATTAACGACGACGCCGTGGTACCCGGCCACGTTCGTCCAGGCGTGCGAAACGCCGGACGGCCCGCGCGCCATCGTGCAGTTGGGAAATACGCGGCGCGTCGTCGACTTCGCGTCGGGCGTGGACTGCGCCGCGCTCGGCGTCGGCTGCGAAGTTTTTCTCAGCAGCGAATTGAACGTCATCGTGGCGAAATCGCCGAACCCCACGCCGCGCGGCGGCGAGACGGCGGTGTTCGAGCGCTGGACGGAGGGCGGGCGCATGGTGCTGCGCTTCCGCGACGAGGAAGTCGTGATGGACCCGGCGGTGATTTTGAAAGGGGTGGAGTTCGTCGCCGGCGATCTGGTGCGGTGCGACCGCGCCGCGTGGATCGCGTTCGAGAAAATCGAGCGCTCGAAGGGCAAACAATATTTCCTCGAGGATTCCCCGACGACCCGCTTCGACGAGATCGGCGGTCTCGGCGCGCAGATCGAGCGCATCAAGCGCGCGATCAACCTGCACCTCTTCCACGCGGAGACGGCGAAATCCTACCGGCTGGCGCGGAAGGGTTCCATCCTGCTCGTCGGTCCTTCGGGCACGGGCAAGACGATGATCGCGAAGGCGATCGCGAACTGGCTCGGCACGCTGAGTTCCGGCGGGCGCGCGCGGTTCATGAACATCAAGCCGTCGGAATTGCACACGATGTGGTACGGCCAGACCGAGCAGAATTATCGCGAGGCCTTCCGGCTTGCGCGCGAGGCCGCGGCGGCGGACCCGAAATCGCCGGTCGTGATGTTCTTCGACGAAGTTGATTCCGTCGGGATGTCGCGCGGCGCGGCCAACGCGCACGTGGACGACCGCGTGCTGACGGCGTTCATGACCGAACTCGACGGGCTTGCGGCGCGCGGAAACATCATCGTCATCGGCGCGACGAACCGGCGCTCGGCGATGGATCCGGCGTTGTTGCGACCGGGCCGGTTCGGCGATCTGGTCCTCGAGATCACCCGCCCGAAGCGCAACGCGGCACGGGACATTTTCGCCAAGCACCTGCACCCGGAAATCCCGTACGCGCGCAACGGCCACGGCGACGACTTCGCCGCGACGCGCGAGGAAATCCTCGAGGCGGCGGTCGCGCGCATTTACGCGCCGAACGGCGACAGCGAACTGGCGATGCTCCAGTTCCGCGACGGCAAGAAACGCGCGGTGCGCGCGGCGGACCTCGTCAGCGGCGCGCTGATCGCGAACATCGTTTCCTCGGCGTCAGAGCGCGCGTGCGTGCGCGAAATCGAGACCGGCGAGCGCGGCCTGCGGTTCGAGGACGTCGCCGGCGCGATGGCCGAGGCGTTCGATGCGGCCGTGAAGTCGTTGACACCCGCGAACTGCCGGCATCACCTCACCGACCTGCCGCAGGACATGGACGTGGTGAGTTTGCAACCGGTCCAACGCAAGACGCGCGACAATTCAAGCCACCACAACGGCGGAGCGCGCGCGTCGTGAAAAATATTTTCTCCAACGTCTCCGATCCGGCGGCGCGCGCGGCGGCAAAACAAAAACCGCGCGCCGAACGGCTGGCGAAATTGTGCGGCGCGGATGTCGAGCTGGGAAATTTTATCACTGGCGCGGCGGCGGTCGGCGGCACGGGCGCGCTGGCGTCGAGGTTGTTGCTGCGGGAAATCCACGGCTTCCCGACGGGCGCGCGGCGCGACGGCGGCGTGACGTACGACGATCAGGATTGGGGCCGGAAATATCTCAAGGAGAACGGCGGCTGCATTTACATTGATCTCGATCACCTCGAACTTGCGCAGCCCGAGACGTTGAGCGCGTTCGATCACGTCGCGTGCGCGCAGGCGATGCTGCGGCTCGCCCGCCGCGCGCAGACTGCCGCCAACGTGCAATCAACCGACGGAAAGATCATCGAGGTGTTGGCGAACAATTCGGACGGCCAGGGCAACAGCTACGGCAGCCATCTGAATTTCCTCATCACCCGCCGCGCGTGGGATGAACTTTTTTTCAGCCGGATGCACACTCTGCTATTTCTCGCGAGCTATCAGGCGTCGAGCATCGTGTTCACCGGTCAGGGCAAGGTCGGTTCGGAAAACCGCGCGCCCGCGGTGGCGTACCAGATTTCGCAGCGGGCGGATTTTTTTGAGACGCTGTCGAGCATCGAGACGACGCAGCGGCGGCCCATCGTGAACTCGCGCAACGAAGCGTTGTGCGGCGGCTTCCGGCGTGTGGTGCGCAGGAAGATTCCGGCGCTGGAGATGGCGCGGCTGCACGTGATCTTTTACGACCATACGCTTTGCCCGGTGGCGTCGTTGCTGAAAGTCGGCGTGATGCAGATCGTGCTGGCGATGATCGAGGCCGGCCGCGTGAATCCTGAACTCATCCTCGACCACCCGCTGGCGGCGGTGCAGCAGTGGAGTCACGATCCCGCGCTGGACGCGTGCGCGGAGTTGATCGGCGGTCAGCAACTCACGGCGGTGGAGTTGCAACTGCGTTTCTTCGCGGAGGCCAGCGCGTTCGTGGCCGACGGCGGCTGTGAAGGCTTCGTGCCGCGCGCGAAAGAAATTTTAGAACTCTGGGGCGACACGCTGCAAAAACTTTCGCGCAAAGATTTTCCGGCGCTGACGTCGCGGGTGGATTGGATTCTGAAAGCGTCGCTGCTCGACCGCGCGCGGCACCAGCATCCGGATTGGACGTGGGAATCGCCGGAGTTGAAGCGGCTGGACTTGATGTACGGCAGCCTGCGCAACGGACTTTACTGGGCGTGCGAACGGCAGGGCGTGATCGAGCCGGTCGTGAGCGACGAGCGCATCGAGCACTTCACGCAGCAACCGCCCGAGGACACGCGGGCCTGGACGCGCGCGATGTTGCTCCGTCACGCGCAGCCCGAGGAGATCGAGCGCGTGGACTGGGATGAGATTTCTTTCCGCGTGCGCGACCGCGACGGCTGGCCGATGCGCGAACAAGTCTGGCTGCCCGATCCGCTCGCTTCGGGTCGCGCCGAGAATGAAAATCTGTTTCAACGCGCACCCGGTCTGGCCGGGGTGATCGAAACCTTGAACGAATCGTCCCAGGACCTTTGGCCGGCTACCAGCGCGACGGCGACGAGCACCGCCGTTGCAATCTATTCCAACGGAAAGGAGAAACCGATATGAACGAACGAGAACGCACCAATGACGGAAGCAATCCCGGCGGAGCGGATCCGTCCCTGCCGGTCGGCGGCGGGAACTTGAACCAGCTTCGGCAGCGCGCGCAGGCGTTTTACGCGGCGGCGGACGCGGCGATTGATAATGTGATGTCCGGCGACAGCACGAAGTTCAACGAATCCGCCCGCCAGCAGGGAGGCGAGTAGCCGTGACGGAACGCTTGATGGGCGTGGAGACGGAGTACGCCTTCGTGGCGTTTCACCGCGACGGTTCGGTGGCGGAAGCGCGCCCGGTGATGACGCAGATCGAGCGGCTGGCGGAGAAGCGTCTCCCGCACCTCCGCGCGCGCGCGCAACGTGGAATTTTTCTCGGCAACGGCTCGCGCTTTTACCGCGACTTCAGCAACGGCGACGCACACCAGGAAATGACGACGCCGGAATGTCCGAATCCGTGGGACGCCGTCCGCTACATCGTGGCGAACGAACTGATCCTGCTCGGACTCACGGGCGAATTGCTGCGCGAGGACGCGCGTCTGCGCGAGGCGCTCTATTTCAAACACAACGTGGATTACAGCGGCACGCACACGAGCTGGGGCACGCACGAATCTTATCTCACGCGCACGCCCATCCCGGCGCTGCCGGAACATCTGCTGCCGCACCTCGCGTCGCGCATCATCTTCACCGGCGCGGGCGGGTTCAATGCGCTGACTTCGGGCATCGAATTCATGCTCTCGCCGCGCGTCGCGCATCTGACGCAATCCATCTCGGTCGGCACGGAACACGACCGCCCGCTCTTCAACACGCGCGACGAACCGCTCGCGGGCGAAGGCTTCCGCCGCCTGCACGTCATCTGCGGCGAATCGCTCTCCTCGCACACGAGCATGTGGCTGCGTTCGGCGACGACGGCGCTGGTCGTGGCGCTCACGGACGGCGGACTCAAGCCCGGGAAAAAAGTCACGCTCGTCGAGCCGGTGGACGCGATGCAGTCCTTCACGCGCGATCCGTTTTGCCGCGCGCGCGTGCCGTTGCTTCGCGGCGGCATGATCAGCGCGATTGAAATCCAGCGCCATTATCTGCAACTCGCCGAGGCGCATCTGCACGCGGACTTCATGCCGCCGTGGGCGCCGCAGGTCTGCCAGCATTGGCGCGCGATTCTGGACCGGCTCGCGCAGGGCGCGCCCGAGTCCGTTGCGACGACGTTGGATTGGGCGATCAAGTATTCGCTCTTCACAGACCGCGCGGCGCGGCGGGGATTGAACTGGGAGGAAGCGCAACGCGGCGGCGGCGCGCAGTACGAGAAATTGCGGCAGGAACTTTTCGAGATTGATGTCCGCTTCGGCCAGCTCGGCGAGCGCGGCATCTTCGCCGGGCTGGACCGCGCCGGAGTTTTGCAGCACCAGTTTCCGGGCGTGGATAATTTTCCGCACGCGATGGCGAATCCGCCGAACCTCGGGCGCGCGCGCATCCGCGGCGAGGTCATCAAGAAATATTCCGGGCGCGAGCCGAAACACTACTGCGATTGGGACGGCGTCTGGGACGCGAGCGGCAGCCGGTGGCTCGATCTCTCCCGCCCGTTCGCGACGACCGAGGAATGGAAAACCGCTCCCACGCCCGCCGCGGCGCCGGAGGACACGGGCGCGGAACTTTTGTTCGACCGGCGGTTGTCGCGGGTCGAGAGCCTTTACGAACAGGGTTTGTTTGAGGACGCCAGCCAGGAAATCCGGAACGTGGAATCACGCCTGGCGCTGATGCCGGCGTTCCAACGCATCCGGCTCGCGCGCATGAAGGCCTGGGTGCAGGCGCGCCGCGGCCACCTCGACGGCGTCGAGATTCTCAACCACATCAGCGATACGCAGAACCTCAACACGGGTCAGGTGACGGATTATCTGTTGGTGCTGCGTTTCGCCGGCCTGGCGCCGCGCGCCGAAATGGAGGCGCACATTCAGTCGGTTCTGAATGGCCGCACCGACCGCGACCTCGCCGACCTGCCCGTCGGTTTCCGCGAACATTGGGGCGCGTATCTCCTCGCGCAGGGCCGCTTGAACGAGGCGGAAACGATTCTCGAAACCGCGGTGAACGCACGCGGCGACGAGTCGCGCGTTCTGAATCGCTGCCGCGCGACGCTGGCCAACGCGAAACGGCTGCTCGGAAAAACCGACGAGGCCCGCGCGCTGCTCGAAGAAGCCCGCGCGCACCAACGGGAAAACCGTTACCTCGGCGACCTCACGGATTTCACCAACGCCAACCTCGCCAAACTTTTTTCTCCCACCGATCCGTCCGCCGCCATCATTTTGCTCTCCGAGACGAAGTTGACGCAGTCCCGCGCGCACAACCGCCTCGGCCTCATCCGCACGTTGCTGCTCGAAGCGCGCCTCGCCGCTTCGAGCACCGCGGCCCCGCACGGCAACGATGCCATCCTCGCGCTCGCCCCCGAAGTCCCCGCGCTGGCGACGTGCAAATTGTTCCAAAAAATCCTCGCGCGCTGGGAATCGTGGAGCCGTGATCGAAGCGTGCTGGAGAACGGCGATGTGTTTTGGGGATTGTAGCAACGCTGCGAAGGGAACAACCGCAACTCCCCGCCGGCGGGGCGACGACTCATTCCGAACTCATCAGATGCAGCAGCGAACCCCGGACGGTGAGCGCGAGCAGGTCGTTGATGACGTCGAGCACGATGAACTTGCGCACCTGGCCCCAGATTTCGGTTTCGTAGGCGGTGCCGATGTGCAGCAGCAAGGAATCCAGCATTTCGCGGGTGTCGTCGCGCGCGAGGATGCGCTCGAAGCCGCGGCGGATGGCCGGGAAAGAAACGTGCGCGATGTTCGTGTGTTCCAGCGTCGGGTCCAAAGCGAGCCGGAGCAGGACGCGAATTTCGTCGGCGGAAAGCCCCGAGTCGCCGGGCGACGTTCGATCCGTCGCGCGTTTGGAGATGAGGAGGTGAAGCGCGCGAAACCGGATCCGCTGCGTGGGCGGTTCGAGCCAGGGTTCGGGGTCCAACCGCGCGAGCACCGCGCGGGCCGGGTCGGTCTTATCGTTGAGCCTCGCGACGAGCGGCGTGCCCGCGATGCGTTCGTCTTCCCACCAGCCGGGGATCTCTTCGAGCTTGCGGTGGCTTTCCCGCGCCATGCGCAGATCAAAATCCCGGACGAGCCGGATTTCTTTGTGGAGATAACTGTAACTGAGCGGCGTGAGGACGGCTTTGCGCAGACGCAACGGCAACGGCACCAAGTCCGGCAGCACCAGGCGCACTTCCAGTTTGCCGCCGTGACGTTCGAGCGCGGCGCGCAGGCACACGTCCCAACAGCCTTCGATCCGCGGCAGGTTCGCGTGCAGATTCATGCCCGCGAGCAACGACACCGCCGCGGTGTGCGTGATCTCCCGGCTCAACAACGGCGTCAAACCGTGTCGGCTCGCCAGGCCGTATAAAAATTCATAAGCGCTGATCTCCTGTTCGGCCTTGCGCGCGGACCACGCGGAGAATTGATTCAAGCTGCACTGCCAGACGACTTGTTCCTCCTGGTGCTCGATGCTGCCGAGGCCGGTTTCGTAAAGCGCGAACGCGTACGCGCTCCGCAACAGGGCGCGACCCCGCGAGCCTTTCCATTTTCCGTACTCCTGTTCCAGTTCCCACGGTTTGAGATGGGCGCGGCCCCAGCCGAAATATTGCGGCGCCACGCGATGCAACGCGGTGAAAGCCGACACGCCGAAGCGGGACAAGATTTGCGGCGACACTTCGTCGAAGAGCCGCGCCCAGCGGCGGAAGGAGCGCGCGGTTTCGTAGTTCAATCCGCCGTCGTCGGTAAAAAGCTGCGGCTCGGACCCGCGCACTTGTTGCAACACGGTGCCGGCGACGCGGTCGAGCACGTCCCAGATGGCCTGTTGACTGTCGTGACAAACGCGCTGGGGCAGGGCGGAAATTTTTCCCAGCAATTCGGGCGGCAGATTGCCGGTGCCGATCTCGTCGAGGCAGCGCCCCAGCACCGCGCGCCAATCCAACAACCCGCTCTCGCGCGTCAGCGCCGGCGCCACCCGCACCCCGAGCGACAGAAACGCGTCCTCCCAATCCGTCCGCTCGAAGGCGCCGATATTCCAGCGCGGCTGGCCGCGCTCAAAGGTCACGAGCCGCAGCCCGTGTTTGATCTGCCAGAGCGCGGCGTTGATCAGCAATTCCGCGGCGCGATCATCGCTGAGTTCCTGCCGGAGCGTCAGCTTCCACGGGCGCACCGCCGGGTCTTCGCCCCGCGTGATGCCGGCGAACGCCACTTCCGGCACCGCGCTGGAACGGATGAGCCGGAAACCCGTGCTCCGGAGCAGATGACGCAAATCGGCATTTTCCAGATCGGCGCACGAGCGCAGACCAAATTTTTCGCAGAGCAGGTAACGCAGATAAATCGGCGCGCGACGGTCGAAGATGAATCGCTTCGCGCTGGAGAGCGAGTCGAGCGCGATGGGCGGCGCCGCGTGCGACAACGGACAGAGCAGTGATTTGGGATAGGAGCCGAGAAACCCTTCGACTCCGGGTCGCACGCAATGCCAGGCCGTGAGGATGAGCAGTTCGTCGTAGTCGCGAAGCTCACTGACGTTGGGAACGCTCGCGATGGCCGCGGCGAGGCGGAAAACTTTTTCAAAGTGCGGAATCTCTGCCTCCTCGGTGACGGGCGCTTTTCCGCGCGAGTTCCGGTACTCCGCCTCGGCGAACGGAAAGCGGCTGGAGATGACCCGCGCCTTCTCCAGCAACGTCGCGCCGAATTCCGGCAACAGGATGCACGCGCGCGCTTCGTCGGGATGCGGACAGATCGTCGAAGGCACCGGCCAGCCGTGCTGAAATCGCAGATTCGCCGGAGCTTCTGACGGCGGTGATGTCTGCGCTGTCGCCGGTGCGGCGGCGATCAAGGGCGGGATGAACTCCACCTCGGGCCACGACTGCCCGGCGAACAGGCGCGATGGTGTGGTTGTTTCAAGGTCTTTCCGCACGGCTAACGGGAATTCATATCACCCGGCGCGGTCGTTGTCACCTGTTTCGAGGGGAAGAAGCCAGGAAGTTATTAACAGGCATCCGGTCGGCGACCGCCTGTTGCCGCCGCGCGAAACTGGAGCCGATGGTCGGGATTGAACCGACGACCTACGGTTTACGAAACCGTTGCTCTACCACTGAGCTACATCGGCTGCTAGGCACTTCCGTGCAGGGCATAGCAAACCTTTCCTCCGGCGCTTCGTCAAGGCGAACGTTCCGGTTTTCGCGCGCTCACCGCCCGTGCCGGCGCGGCGATCAATCCAAATTGTTTTCGCTCCACCCAGCCCAGACCCTGGGCGGCGCGAATCAAAAAATATTCGCCGCGCTCGCCGACTTTGCGCGCCGGTTCGCCCGCGGGCAACGTCGCCACCGTTTCCGATTCCTCGGTCGGAGTCAGGCGTAACGCCACCTTTCGTTCGAGCACGAATCCGATCTTCGCCCGCGTGACGATTCCGACGTGCGCCGGCAGGCTCAACAGAAAAATTCCGAGGCTCGCCGCGGCGAGCGCCTGTTGCCAGCCCGCCCGGCGCCAGCGCAACAGGCCGGGCAACCACACCAGCGCCACCGCCAGCCACAGGCTCCCACCCGCGATCCACGCCCAGCCGTTTGTCGGCAGCCACGTCGAGGCGGCTTCATTCCAGGTCAATTCAGGGTCGCTCATCTCGGCGAACTGCCGCGCGTAACGCAGATTGTTTCGCGCCGCGCCATTGAAGGGATCAAGCCACAACACCTGTTCCCATGCCTGGACCGCCGGGCCGGCGCGTCCGCGTCGCCACTCCGCGAGGCCGAGGTCGAGCAAGGCGCCGGACGACGGATGCTGCTCGGACGAGGCGCGAAAAGTTTGCGCCGCCTTGGAAAAATCGCCGGAGTTGAACGCCGCAACGCCTTCGCGAAAACTTTCATCGCCCGTCGGCGCGTCGTTCGCCGCGGCGCAAAGCATCGTCAGGCTCGCGAGCAGAAAAAATATCGCGCCGCGCACTTTCACAATCGCGCCTCCAGTTTTTGCAGCACGGCGTCCAATTCGGTTTGCCGCGCGAACAAGTCGCCGCCAGGTTGAGTGGTGAGCGCGAACCGCGCCGCATTGGCCGCGTCGAAAAACTGCTGCACGATTTCCCCGCCCCGCCCGTCGCGATCCGCTGGATCGAGCAGCGCCGTCACTTCGCCGCAGACCAGCGCGCGCGGTTCGGCTGGGTAATGCGGCGCGCACGCCACTTGCAACGCCTGGATCGCGCGCCGAACGAATCCGTCCTCGTCGCGGGCGGCGCAGGCGCGATTCAACAAACGCCGCGTGCGACGCAGTTCCCGCCGCGCCCGCCGCCGCCGCACAACTTCCGGGTGCAGTTCCAGAAAACGCCGCCGCCGTTCGAACTGCCACAGCCCGAGAAACACGATCACCGGCGAGAGCTGCACGAAGGGGAACCAACCGCGCGATTGGACCGGCGTCAGGCTGCCCGCTGTTTTTCCCGGCGTGAGCGCCAGTCCCGAGAGTGAAAGTTTTTTTGCCGGTTCAGATTCGAGTTCCGTGTTGGACAAAGTCGCCGCGATTTCGGCGGGCAGGGCCTCGCCGGTCACCGTGACCGGCACGGCGGCGACGGTGAGGTCCAGGTATTTTTCCGTCTGCGGGTCAAAGCAACTGAACGGGATCGCCGGCGTGGCGCGGATTTCGGCGGACACCGGAATCAACGTGTAACGAAAAGCGACGCCGGGCGGTTTGCTTTCGGTCGCGGGCACGGGCTCGCCAGCGGAGGCCGGGAAAATCTGCCACGATTTCAACCGCGGCGGCGGTGGCGGCACGATCTGGCCGGCGCCGTTTTCGCCGCGGATCACGACGCTCAATTGCACCGGGTCGCCGAGCCGCACCGTGTTCGTTTCCAGTCGCGGCGGATCGCAACTGAATTTTCCCACTGCGCCGGTGAAGCCCGCGAGTTCTCCGGGTGGCAGCGGGCGCGCGTTGATGACGAGCGGATCGGAATCGAGCAAAATGTTTCGCGCCGGGCCGCCGGGAATCGTCACCTGGCCGCGGATGACGATCGGCCCGCCGAAATCGATCCCCGCCGTGAACGCCTGCGCGGACAACTTCAATAGTCCGGTCGCGGCGACCTTGACCGTGGACTGGTAAACCAACGTCGCCACCGCGCGGTTGCTGCGCTCGATGGTTTCGACCGACGCGCGGAAATTTTTGTCCGCCACGAAACCATCGCCATTGATCTGCAATTGCGCCAAGCCTTCGATGGTATTCGCGCGTGAACCGAACAGACAGGCGCGCACGCCGATGCTCTGACCGACAAAAAAATTTGTGCCGGTTGTCTCGACCACCAGCCGCCGCGCCGGTTCGTGGTCCGCCGGCAATTCCTCCAGCGCCTCGAGCTGCGCCTCGGGCACGACGACGGCCTTGCCATAAACTTCGATGTAGAAAGCCGGCACGCCGTAAAACCCCGGCCGGCTCGCGCGCGCGGCGTGGTTGAACGTCGTCATCGGCCGGATCATTCCGTTCGCCGCGTGGAGCGACTGCCCCTGCGAAGTGGGCCGCACCGTCAACTCCTTCGGCACGCGGATTTGCGCCGGCAGTTTGATGGCGGCCTCAGTGGCGTTGAGCGTGATACGATAAACCGAAAGTTCGCCCGGCCGCACCACCGGCGGATCGAACGTCGCCGTGACCACGACGGGCGACGAAATGTCCACCGGCGCCTGCGACATCATCAGTTGCATCATCGTGTTCGATTCCGTCGGCGACGGATTCTGCGCCCGGACCAACAGCACGGCTCCGAAAACCATAGCTGCCGCGAATCTGAACGGCGCGCGGCGTTCACGCCGTTTCACTCGCCAAAACGTCAGCCGGCCAAAACCTTCTGGCGCTTCTTCGCAACGGACCTTGAAGCGGCGTGAACGCCGCGCGCCGCCCCTCGCACGCACGAGTCGCAATACCGCGTTGAAAAAAATCGCGCGCATGTTGGAATCAACTCACCACGGACGCCGCTGCTTTTTTTTCTGCGGGCCTTCTTCCTCGCCGCCTTCGCCCCGGCCCATCGGCAATCGCTTTTCGCCGCCGAGCTTCAAGCCGTCCAGCAGGTTGCCCGCTTCATCCGGCGAGAGCGGTAGTTCCATTTCGTTGCCCTCTTTGCCCACGCCCTCTTGGAGTCCGCGCAAGCCGTCCAGCGTGATGTCTTCGTCATCGTCGTCGCCGGGCGCGCCGGGCGGCATTTTGTCACCGGGAATTTTTCCTTTCAGTTCCTTCATCAAGTCGCCGAATTTGGATTTCGCGCCCACCATCGGCATCATCGCCTGCTGCATCTCGCGGATGCTATCAATCAACTTCGCGATGTGACGCTCGACGATCTCGGCGTTGCGAACCGCGTTCGTATCGGCGGGATTCAACTCCGCCGCGCCGCGGAAATCGCCGAGCGACCGCTGCCACTTGAGCAGCGTGGCGCCGTAAACTTCCATCGCGCGGCGGAACGCCTCCGCCATCGCGCGGGCTTCGCGGCGCGCACCGCGCCCGGCGCGATAGGCGTCCACCATTTTCTGCGTGTCGTTGCTCGCGAGCGCGGCCTGCATCTCCTGCGCCGCGCGCGCGCCCGTTTCCTGCAACGTCCGCACGCGGGCGGGGGTCGGTCGGTTCGCCGGAGTTTTTTTCAGCGCCTCGCTGCCCTGCGCGAAGCGGACGTGGCCGAGATTGTAAACCGCCGCGGGCTGATAGCGCTCGTCCTGTTTCGCGAGCACCGCTTTCAACAACGGCTCGGCGTCGTCCCATTTCCCTTCGCGCAGCTTGTGTGTGCCGGCGTTGTAAAAATCCCGCGCTGTCTTCGGCGGCGGGGCCGGCGACCTCACTGCGGCGGAGTTGGTCGTTTCGTTCGTCGCTGCCGCCGCAACGGATGCGAACGCCAATAGCATCAGCGCGGCGATCGCTGCACCGTGACTCGCGGGCGAGCCGCCCGCGCTCCTGGGCGCGCGCCGCCGAGTGCCGAGCAACGGCTCCAGCACCAACAACACCAGCGCCGCCGCGATCGGAACGTGAAACCGTTCGACTCCCAGCGACCGCGACTGCGAAGCGTGCAAGGAAGTTTGTCGCGCTTGCAGCGAACGCTCAACTTTCGCCAGGCCTTCGCCAAGGCGACCCAGTGGAAAATATTCTCCGCCCGTCGCGCTGGCGATGGCGCGCAACGTTTCCTCGTCGAGCCGGCTGAGAACAATCTTGCCGTCGCGGTCGCGCAGAAAATCCGGCTGGCCCGCGTCGTTGAGCACCCGGATCTGATCGCCCGCCGCCGTGCCCACGCCGAGCGTGAACACCACCACGCCATTCGTCGCGAGCGATTGCGCGGTCGCCACGCCGCCCTTCTCAAGGTCCTCGCCGTCGGTGAGCAGCACCACGACTTTGCGGCGGCTCTGTTTTTCCATCGCGCGATTCGCCTCCTTCAACGCGCGGCCCAGATCCGTTCCAGCGACCGCGATCGTCCGCGCGTCCACCGCCGACAACGCGTCCTCGAACGCATCGTGATCGAACGTCAGCGGGCATTGCAAAAACGAACTGCCCGCGAACGCGACGAGGCCCACGCGGCCGCGCGCCTGTCGCCGGACGAAATCGCGCACCGCAAATTTCGCGCGCTCCAATCGGTTCGGCAAAACATCCGTGGCCACCATGCTTTGCGAACAGTCGAGCGCGAACACCACGTCCTCGCCCGCCCATTCACTTTTCGTTTCCACCGTGCCCCATTGCGGCCGCGCCAGCGCGAGGCCCACACCCGCGACGGCGAGCACGAGCAGAAAACTTTTCACCGCGCGCCGCACCGCGCTGTGCGATTGCGTCAGCGTCGCGAGAAAATGTTCCGTCGCCACGCGCGCGAGTTGCCGCCGCCGCGCCGCCGCCGCGTAGCGATGCAGCAACACCAGCAGCACCGGCCCGGCGAACGCCAGCCAGAGCCAGCGCGGGTCTTCAAAGTGTGGATGCGCGAAGTTCATCATGGTACCCGGCGGTAACGAGTGTTGCCCAAAACCAGTTCCACCGCCAGCAATCCGAACGCCGCCAGCAGCGGCCATTGGAACAGCGGTTTGTAGATCGCGAAGCGGCGGAGCTTCACCTCGGATTTTTCCAGCCGGTCAATGGCGTTGTAAATGTTTTCCAGGTCGCGGCGATTCATGGCGCGGTAGGAATTCGCGCGCGACAGGTCGGAGATTTTCCCCAGCACGGAATAATTCGCCGGTTGCAACGTGAGCGTGGGGATGACATTGCCGCCGGCGTCGAGCAGCAATTTGCCGGTGGCCGGTTCGAACTTCGGCAGATGACACGGCTGCTCGATGCCGATGCCGATGGTGTAAACCTTCGCACCGAGTGACGCGGCGAGTTGCGCGGCGGGCACGGGATCAATCTCGCCTTTGTTGTTATCGCCGTCGGTCAGAAGAATGATGATGCGGCTCTTCGCGCTCGGCGAATCTTTCAGTCGCTTCGCCGACATCGCGATGGCGTCGCCGATGGCGGTGCCGAGTTCGGGCAGGATGCCGATGTGGAGGCGGCGCATGTTTTCGATGAGCCAGTCGTGATTGAGCGTGAGCGGGCTGGCGAGATACGGCACGGCGGAGAACACGACGAGGCCGAGGCGGTCATGGGGCCGCTTGCGCACGAAATCCTGCAATACCTCGCTGGCGATGTTGAAGCGCGTCACTTTTTCCGACGGCTTGCCCATGTCCACCGCCATCATGCTCCACGAAAGATCGAGCGCGAGCATGATGTCGAGCGCGGCGGTTTCGGTTTCCGAACGGTGCTCGGCCAGTCGCGGCCCGGCCAGCGCCACGATGGCCAGCGCGATGGCCAGCAAACGGAGAAACAACATCAACCTGCCGGCGGCAGACTTCGCCTGCGCGCCCGCCGCGCGCGCGATGTCGGCGCTGGAAAATTTCAACGCCGAGAGTTTGCCGGACTTGCCGAGGAAAAACGCATAGACCGGCAACAACGCCAGCAACGCCAACAACCACGGATATTGAAACTCGAAGCTGTCGTTCATGCGCGGGGAACGAGGACTGGTTTTAGTTGGGCGCGGCGCGCTTCGCTGCGTTCGAGGAGTTCGAGTGCTTGAGCGGCCGCACCCGGCGGCGCGGGCGTGGTCGCCGAAGCGAACTTCCGTTCGTCGCAACGCCGAAGAAAATCTGAGACCGCCGCAAACAGTTCGTCGCCGACCTTTGGATTGCCTTCCAGCGCGGTGCAAAGTTCGGCGGTGGTCAACTCGTCGCGTGGTATTGCAAACGTCGCGACGAGATAGCGGCGGAGGATTTGGGAGACTTCGCTCAGCACGCTTCCATCCTCGCTCCGCTGGCGAAGATTTTCCAGCGCGCGCCGGGCGTGAACTTCCGGCAATGGCGGCGCAACCAGTTTCGGCTTCAGCAGCAACCAAACGAGAATTCCGATCACGAGCAGCGCTAAAAGCCCTGCCAGCGTGATTGTGATTCCGTGTTGCTCCCAAAACGTCGGCGGAATTTCGGGATACGCCGGGGTGAGCGGCGGGATGTCGTTGGTCAACTGCGCGGAAGCAGCGAATGAGAGCAATGTCAAAACCGGAAAGATTATGAGCCACCCATCGAAAGCAAAGTTCCGACTTCTGACTTCTGACTTCTGACTTCCGACATTCATCCCCGTCTCCTTCCGCGGCGGAGTTCGAAAAATCTTTGCAGCTTCGGCGCGAACGATTCGCCGGTGTTGAGCCGCAACGTATCCACGCCGGTGCGATTGAAGGCGCGATCCAGTTCCGCCAGGCGTTCGACATTCGTGCGGCCGAAACGCTCGCGCACCGCATCGCGTGTGGAATCCAGTTCAAGAAGTTCGCCGGTTTCGGCGTCTTCGATGGTGAGCAGGCCGGCGTCCGGTAACGTGCTTTCGCGCGGATCGTGCAGGTGCAGGCAGACGAGATCGTGGCGCGTGTTCGTGAGGCCAAGTTCTTGGATGACATCGCGCTGGCCGCGAACATCTTGGACTGCGCCGGCAGAGCGCAGCGACGACGGCGCTTTGGGATGGTATTCGTGCTCGGTATCGCGTGCCAAAGCGGTGTCGCGCTTCGCTTGCCACCGCAGTCCAAAACGCTCGGGGAGATTCTCGAAGCTATGCAAAAAATCCGTGAGCAGAAAAACAATCGCGCGGCGGCGGACAACGTGGTTCAGAAACGTCAGCGCCGCCGGGATGTTCGTGCCGCTCCGCTTCGGTTCACACGCGAGCATCTCGCGGACTAGCCGGAGGATGTGGCGTCGGCCTTTGCGCGCCGGAAGAAATAACTCCACTTTATCGGTGAAGAGCAACAGCGCGACCTTGTCGCCATTGCGCGCGGCGGAGATGGCGAGCGTGGCGGCGACTTCGGCGGCGAACTCGCGTTTGGTTTTTTCGCCCGAGCCGAACAGCGACGACGCGGAAACGTCCACCGCGAGCACGGCGGCGAGTTCGCGTTCTTCGCGGAAGCGTTTCACGAATGGGCGGCCCATGCGGTTGGTGACGTTCCAATCAATGTCGCGCACTTCGTCGCCGGGCATGTATTCGCGCAAATCCTCGAAGTCCATCCCGCGGCCTTTGAAGTGGCTCAGGTAAGCGCCGACCATCACGTCGTTGACGAGCCGATTGGTGCGCACCTCGACGCGGCGGACGGATTCCAATAATTCGGTCGCAGTCATGGGAAGGCGGGCCGAGTCCAAAGTCCAAAGTCCAAGGTCCAAAGTCGCGCGTTCATCGGTACTTTTTTCCGCGCAGGTCGGAGCTTTGGAGGTAGGACATAAAGCCGGCGATGAGTCGGCTAACTTCCGTAGCTTGTCCGCTCAGTTCGTCAAAACCTGCTGGCGCAATGTAGCCTTGATCCAATGCGACGTAGAGTTGGGAGCGAACTTCTCCGCTCGAGCCTTTTGCGTGTGAAAGGAATTGAATGAACTCTTTGTCTCCACCCCGTTCAAAGCCCTCGGCGATGTTGGACATCGTGGACACCGATGCGCGCTGGATTTGATCGCGGAGACCAAAATCCCTTGCAAACCCTCCGATTTTCGAGGCGGTATAAATGTCCTTCGTCAACACTCGGGCTTTTTGCCACGCCACGATGTCTTCAAACTTTTCGATTTTGCTCATGCGGTTTTTGGGGTTGTTGGTTTAACGGACGGAAATCTGAAGAGCGCACGAATTGGTTGACTTTGGACATTGGACTTTGGGCTTTGGACTAGGGCACAGGCACGGCGTTGAAAACTTTCTTGATGATCGCATCCGTCGTCACCGCCTGCGCCTCGGCTTCGTAGGTGACGATGATGCGATGGCGGAGCACGTCCGGGCCGATGCTTTTCACGTCTTCGGGCGTCACGTAATCGCGGCCTTGCAAGAGCGCCCAGGCTTTGGCGGCGAGCGTGAGATAGATCGTCGCGCGCGGCGACGCGCCGAACTGGATGAAATGTTTCAGGTCGAGTTTGTAGTCGTCCGGCCGGCGCGTGGCGAAGACGACCTTCACGATGTAGTCGCGGATTTTTTCGTCCACGTGAATCTGGTCCACGAGCTTTCGCGTCTGGAGAATTTCTTCGAGCGAGACGACGGGTTTGATCTCGGTCTCGGGCGAAGTGAACGCCATGCGGTCGAGGATGCGCCGTTCCTCCTCCGGCGATGGGTAATCGAGAATCACCTTGAACATGAAGCGGTCCACCTGCGCCTCGGGCAACGGATACGTGCCTTCCTGATCAATCGGATTTTCGGTCGCAAGCACGAGGAACGGCGACGGTAGCTTCATCGTTTCACCACCGAGCGTGACCTGGCGTTCCTGCATGGCTTCGAGGAGCGCGCTTTGAACTTTGGCGGGCGCGCGATTGATTTCATCGGCGAGAACGAAGTTGGCGAAGATCGGGCCGCGTGTGGCGTGATATTTTCCGTCCTGCGGATTGTAGATGAGCGTGCCGGTGATGTCGGCGGGCAGAAGGTCGGGCGTGAATTGGATGCGATGAAAACTCGCCTGCACCGCGGCGGCAAGCGTGCGCACGGACATGGTCTTGGCGAGACCGGGCACGCCTTCGAGCAGCACGTGGCCGTTGGCGAGCAGGCCGACGAGCAATCGCTCGACGAGTTGTTCCTGCCCGACGATGACGCGCGCGACTTCCTCGCGCAGCTTGCGAATCCACGCGGTCGTTTCTGCGACCTGTTCTTTCAGCGGTTTGCTCATGTGCGGGGAATCTAACAGCGGACGGCGGGGAGACAAGCCAAGCGATTGTTGCGGCCAGCGCCGTCAGCAAAATATTTTCGGCTCGACAGTGAGCGAATGCGGACTCAATTTCGTCCCATGAACCTCAAAGGTGAGGGTAAACAACCTCCGGTTTGGTCTCGCCAAATTGTCTGGGCCATTGTGGCAAGCTGCGCTGTCGCCAATGCTTTCGCGGGCGAAAACGTCGACGCATTATTCAAAGAACTAGCAACACCTGGAACTTCGGGAGAACGTCGCGACGCCTTGGTGACGGAATTGTCTACTTACTCATTCTCAGAAGTCGGCACACAAGCGGTCCGAACAATTTGCGCGAATCAAGAGGGTTATTATTACAACCCTCAGACTGCAAAGCCGTGGCTGGAAGAGCGATGTCCTGAGAAACATAGAATCTGGTTCGCGGCTGGCGCGATTTGGCATCGAGTTCTGAATCATACTGATTCCAGCTTGATTTCCGTTTTATTGGCCGAACTAAGTTTGGTTGGCTCAGATTGTGAGCGTACGAGGTATCTAAGTGCGCTGCGGTTCGATGGATTTTACACTGATTCAGCGAAACCAATATTGGAGCGGATTGCCAGCGGTAAATCGGAGCCGGCAGAAATACGCGTTCACGCTGCCACAATCCTTGTCCAGAAAGCAGATCCGAACGCATATTTGCAGGTCTTGATAGAATCCTGCGAACAGATTAAAGATCCGCTGGTGCGGTCGGAGAGGTTTCGCGATGCGACGGTACGATTGTCGGGAAAACTATCGGATGCGAACACCAAGCTCTTCCTTAACTATGGATTCAAGCTGTTGACATCGATAGATAATGGAGAATCAGGAAAAGGATATTTTCTCGCGATGGACCTCGGCAGGTTTATTGGAATCAAACCGATTCGCGAAGGTGCTAGCCCATTTATGCCTGACCAACATCTTCCGGAATATAAGGATGAGCACGGTCTTAATGTCAGCTTCTTTCAGACTACTGTGAACAACGCAATGAAGTGGTGGCGAGAGCATCAAAAGTCTTATAGTGAAAAGAATTAGGAAGTCTTCATTCCGTATCCGATGAACATTTGACCCGCTCCTTGTTCTCTCCCAGTATCGTTTCCGGCTCGACACCGAGAGAACGCGGACTCAATGTAATAACTTATCGCTCCAACTTCGCCGCCTCGCGTTGCGACAAAATTTTTCGCGAGGGCACGAAGCCGGCGATGAATTCGCGATGGAATTCCGCGAACGTTCCCGCCGCAATAGCCGCGCGCACGTCGGCCATCAATTTCAGATACATGTGCGAGTTGTGAACGCTCAACATCCGCAGGCCGAGGATTTCATTCGCCTTCAGCAGATGCCGCAGGTATGCGCGCGTGAAAAGTTTGCACGCGAAACAATCGCAGCCGGCTTCAATCGGTCCGAAATCCATTTTGTAACTTCCGCCTTTCAGTCCGATCGCGCCCTTGCGCGTGTAGGCCGTGCCGTTGCGCGCAACGCGGGTCGGCAGCACGCAATCGAACATGTCCACGCCGCGCGCGATCAACTCCACCATCTGCGCGGGCGTACCAAGGCCCATCGCGTAACGGGCCTTGTCGTTCGGCAGAAATGGTTCGGTGAGTTCGACGGCCTTCATCATTTCCGGCTCCGGTTCGCCGACGCTCACGCCGCCGATGGCGTAGCCGTCGAAATCCGTGGCCACGATTGCTTTCGCACATTCCTCGCGGAGCGCCGGGTTGCTGCCGCCTTGCACGATGCCGAAGACAAGTTGCCCATCCGCACGCGGTTGCTCGCGGCACTCGCGCGCCCAACGCATCGTGCGCTCGACGGCGTGGCGCTGTTCCTTGGCGGGCGCATCGTGCGGCGGACATTCGTCGAAACACATTGCGATGTCCGAGCCGAGCGTGCGCTGGATTTCCATCGCTTCTTTGGGGCCGAGAAAAAGCAGCGAGCCGTCGAGATGCGAACGGAACTCGACGCCGTGCGATTTGATCTTCCGAATCTTCGCGAGACTGAAAACCTGAAAGCCGCCGCTGTCGGTGAGGATGGGTTTTTTCCAGTTGATGAATTTGTGCAGACCGCCGGCGGCGCGGATGATGTCGAGGCCGGGGCGGATGTTGAGATGATACGTGTTGCCGAGAATGATTTGCGTGCCCATCTCGTGCAGTTCGCGCGGGTCAATGGCCTTCACGCTGCCTTGCGTGCCGACGGGCATGTAAACCGGCGTATCAATCACGCCGTGCGCCGTGGTCAATCGCCCGAGTCGCGCTTTCGTGTGCGCGTCGGTTTTCAAAAGCTCGAACATCGCGCGCAGGGTTAATGAAAACGGCGGCGAGTTCAACGCAAAGACGCAGCGCGGCCAAGCCGCAACCAAAGGGACGGCCCGAAGGAACCGCAGAGACGCGATAGACGCAGAGGTTTTTGTTCGTCGGCCTTTCTCTGCGCCTATCGCGGCTCGGCGGTTGAATGGCTTGTCCAAAAATCTTCGCGGAACGCGGGCGAAGTTGGGAGATAGCAGTGCAGAGGACGCGGAGAAGCGCAGAGATGAAAAGAATCCCGGCTCTGCGAAACTCTGCGTCCTCTGCGCCTCTGCGTTAAAAATATTGTCTCAACAACAGGTCGCGAGCGAGACTCAGCGGATGGCAGCCAAACGCATTGGCCTCATCGGTGATTTCAATCCGGACGTGATCGCGCACCGGGCGATTCCAAAGGCGCTCGCGCTGGCGGCGGCGGACGTCGGCTGCGAAGTCGAACCGGTGTGGTTCGCGACGGATAAAATTGTTTTGAATGATGCGCGGCAGTTCGCGGATTTCGCCGGACTGTGGTGCGTGCCGGCAAGTCCTTATGCGAGCATGGCGGGCGCGCTGTGGGCGATCCGGTTCGCGCGCGAAAATAAAATCCCGTTTCTCGGCACCTGCGGCGGGTTTCAACATGCGCTGATCGAGTATGCGCGTAACGTTGTCGGCATTTGCGACGCGGATCACGCGGAGACAAATCCTGATGCGCTCAATTCAATCATCTCGCCGCTCGCTTGTTCGCTGGTCGAACAGACCGGCGCGATCCGGTTGAAGGAGAACTCGCGAATCCGCAACGCTTGTCGCACCGAACAAATTGTCGAAGGCTATAACTGTCGCTTCGGATTGAATCCCGCTTTTCAATCGCGGTTGGAAAGCGGCGGACTGGAATTCACCGGCTGGGATGAGAACGGCGAAGTGCGGGCGTTTGAACTGCGGGGTCATCCATTCTTCGTCGCGACACTTTTTCAGCCGGAGCGCGCCGCGTTGCGCGGAGAAAATCATCCGTTGATCCGCGCCTTCGTCGTTGCGGCGTGAGGGCGGCTCGTTTACGCCGAACCGGTCAGGTCCTTCAAATCCGCGCGCACGGTTTCGTAAGTTTTGTCGTACGCCAGGATGGTCGGGTCCGGCTCGATGCCCCACGTTTTGCACGCGGCCTGATAAACTTCCGGCCACCAGTTGCGATGTTGCGTGAGTCCTTGCGTGCGCCAGCTCGCCCAACCCATCAGCACGCGCGACCAACATTCGTCGCCGTAGCGCACGGCTTCCGACGCGTTCGGGAAATCCTTCAGATACCAGTCGCGCCCGACGCGCGCGTGCAACACCTCGTCGGCCCAATCGTAATCCTGGAACAGCGTGGAGAGCGGATTCTGCGAGGCCTGCGCGACTTCCCACTCGAAACGCTTTCCGTTCTTCGGCATCAAACCTTGCTCGATGAAATACAGAACGGCGTGGCGCTCGATGGGTTTGAGCTGCGTGTTCAGCGCGAGCGACCAGGTGAAATTGATCATGACCTTGCTGCCCCAATCAATGTCGAGGCTCGCGAAGCCGACCTCGCCCATCATCGCATGGCGGGCTTCATCCCAGAGCTGGCGCGTCAGGTCGCGGTAATATTCCCACGGCTTGCCGGGCGTCTCGGTGATGATGCTCGACATCATCTCGGGCACGTCCACTTCGCGCAGGCGTTTGTAAAACATCATCAGTGTTTTCGGCTGCGGTGGAAATTGTTCGTCGTAGAGAAACAGCTCGGCGTTCACGCCCATGTTGAACGGATCGGGGAAGCGCGCGTCGCGTTTCGGCGTGCCGTCGTAGCGATACGGTTTCGCGGAGTGTTGGCGCGAAATGATTTTGCCGCTGGGCGGTTGGGTGCCGTCCAGTTCGCCGGCGGCGGTGAGGCAATCGTCGAGCAACGCCAGCCAACTGTCCGTGCGTTGGCGAGCGTTGCGGTCAACGAGACCCGCGATACATTGCGCGCCGAATTCCGCCATGTCGCCAATTTCCAGCAGCGCGAACCGGCAGACGCGCACCGACGGCGCATCCGCCAGCGGATTGGTGTCGGTCTGATGTTGTTCCAACGCCCGCTCCAGTTCCGGCAATGCCCGTTCGTAAAGGCCGAGCAACAATTCCTCCGTCGTCGGTGCGGCGAGGATTTCGTCGAAGAAAATTTCCAGGTTCGCATCCGGCACGACATCGAGACCGAGCGGCGGCTCGCGCATTTCGCTGACGCGCCGGCGCAGCGCGGCGACGTGTTCGGCGCAATAATGCGCGTGCAGACTGAAACCCATTTTTAATTCGTAAAGCGGTTCGCCGGCGATGCGCGCGATGAAAATCTGGTGCAGCCGTTTGAAGGCGTAGTGATAGCGCTTGAGGCGGGCGACGCATTGCTCGACGGAGAGGCCGGGTTTTTGCGCGTCGGCGAGCGAGCCGAGGCCGGCGAGCTTCGGCAACTTCGCGAAGGAGTTCGTGGTGTTCATAAGCGACATGGTTCGTGAACGAGATTACCAACCCGGGGGCGGAGTTCGACAGGAAATTTACCGGCAGCCGACGCGATGTCAGTTCAACGAAAACTCGTCGCCAGCCAGAAGGCGCCGACGCCCATCGCCGCCGCCGCGCTGAAACCCAGCAAGCCGCGATACAGTTTTACGCTGCCCACGGCGAACCGCGTTGTGATCGCGCCCATCACCCACGAGAACGACGCCATCGAAATCACCGTACCCACGCCGAACGCCGCGAGGTAGGCGATGGCTTGCGTCGTCGTCGGGAACGCGAGGATTGGCAGCACGCCGAGAAGATGCGAACTGCCCGCCAGCCCGTGCAGAATGCCGATGGCGAAGGCGGCGTGCGTGTGGCGATGCGGCGCGGGTTGGCCGTGCGCGTGTCCGTGACCGTGCGTGTGCAGATGGACGTGCCGGTCGCCGTCATGTTCGTGTTCGTGCGCGTGGACGTTGTGTTTGAGCGCGCGGCGCAAGGCCCACAGCCCGATGCCGAACAACATCACGCCGACCATCCGTTCGCCCCACGTCGAGAGTAAATCCACCGGCAGCCAGTCGCGCAGCCAGAGCGAGAGCAGACCGATCACCGCCACGCCGGCGGAATGACCGAAGCCCCAGCGCGCGCCCGGCGCCCACGCGCGGCGCGGACGGCGCACGGCCAGCGGCGCGAGGGCGGCGAGGTGGTCCGGCCCGGACCACACATGCACGGCGCCGGCGATCAATCCTGTGAGGGCTGCAATCATAATTACCGAATTTGGCGGCGCGACTCTGCTTGAAGTTGCGCCGAAGCGCAAAGCAAACTTCACGGGCTGAGCGAACCCGCGCCTTTTGAGAATCGTGGATCTTCACGCGGAGGTACGTTGCTGCGCCCGGGGACGGGCGCGCTCCGCAAGAACCGGATCACGCCAATGCGAGATTTTCCGGCAACTGCGCGCGCAGGAGATGAGTCACGGCTTTGACGGCGAGTTCGATGGGGAAGATCGGTTTGGCGATGAGATCGTTTCCGCCGCTGCGGACGCTTTGGAGTCGCTTCTGAAAATCGGTCAGGGCGGTGACGAAAATGATCGGCGTCCGGCGGTACGCCGACAGCGCGCGGATCCGTTTGCAAAGTTCCAGGCCGTCCATGCCGGGCATGAGAATGTCGAGCAGGATCAGATCGAAAGGTTCGCCGGCGAGCAGTTGGAGCGCGGCGGCCGGGTCCTGGGAACCGGTGACGTCGAGATGTGCGCGTTGCAACGCCATAGCTGCGGCGCGGACGGCGATGGGATCGTCGTCCACCACCAGCACGCGCGGAGTTTTCTTGGGCGCGCTGGCGGCCTGGCCGGCGTTGGCGAAAAGCAGTCCGAGAAAATCCAGCGTGAACGCGATCGTCTGGAGCGTGGACGGCCCGATGGCATCCGGCTTCTCGTGCAATTCCAAGAGCAGCGCCTCGAACGCGCTGGCGAGGTGCGCGATCTCCGGACTGCCGGCCATGCCGGCGATGGCGGTCACGTAATGGACCTTGCGGTAAAAATCGAGCAACATCAGATCGCGCGCCGGCGGGGACTCGGTGCGGATGAACGCGCCGTTCAATTGCCGCAACGTGGCCATCGTCATCGGCGCGTCGCGCAAGAAATCCCGGCGGACCTTCGCATCGAGCTGGTTTTCGATTCCGGGGGCGGCGGGTGGAGTGTCGGCGCTGGCGAGGGCGGGCGGGCTGCCGGCCATCAAGGTGGACACCGCCGCCAACAGCCGCGTGGGCGTGCAGGCGGATTTTTGAAAATGCAGATCGGCCTTGGCGGTGGCGGCCTGCCGGTCCTCGCCGCTGATGTAATAATTGGAGAGGACGACGACGCGGGTGTTCTTCAGCTCGGATTTCGAGCGGATGAATTCGAGGACTTCCACGCCGCTGAGCTTGGGCATCATGATGTCGAGCACCACGAGGTTCGGCTGGGAAGTTTGCAGGGTCTTGATGGCCGCCAGCCCGTCCTCGGCCACGGCGACCTCGTAATCGTGCTGCTGGAGTTTTTTTCGATAAATCTCGACCACGATCGGGTCATCATCTACGAGCAGGATTTTGGTCATGGCGCAGTCCTTAAAAGATTTCGTTCAATCCGGGTATCCATTCGGATTTTTGTTATGCCACGCCCACGCGGTGGCAACAATGTTTTCCAGCCGGGGATATTTCGGACGCCAACCCAGTTCTTGTACGGCTTTGCCGGCGGCGGCCACCAACCGGGGCGGGTCGCCGGCGCGGCGTGGTTTCTCGACCGTCGGGATTTTTTTGCCGGAAAGTTTTTCGCACGTTTCGATCACCTGCTTCACCGAGTAGCCGTCGCCGTTGCCGAGATTGAAGAACCCGCGCTGGCCCGGCGCGAGGCCGAGGATGTGCGCCTGCGCGAGGTCGGCGATGTGGATGTAATCGCGGATGCACGTGCCGTCGGGCGTGGGATAATCGGTGCCGTAAATCTCGCAGTGCGTCGCATGGCCGAGCGCGACCCGCAACACGTTCGGGATGAGATGCGTCTCGATGCGATGATGCTCGCCGAATTTTTCGCTCGCGCCCGCGGCGTTGAAATAACGGAACGCGACGAACTCGAGTTTGTGAATCTGCTCGTACCACAACAGCATTTTCTCGAACATGAGTTTGGATTCGCCGTAAGGATTGATCGGGCGCTGCGGCAAATCCTCGGTCATCGGCACGCGCTCGGGCGGGCCGTAGGTGGCGCAGGTGGAACTGAAAACAAATTTCTTCACGCCGCATTCGGCGGCGGCATCGAGGAGATTCAAGCCGGAGGCGACGTTGTTGCGAAAATATTTTCCGGGATTCGTCATGGATTCGCCGACCTGCGCGTTGGCGGCGAAGTGGAGCACGGCTTCGGCCTTCGCGGCGCGCACGGATTGTTTCACGAGCGCGGCATCGCTCAGGCAGCCGTGAACGAATGTCGCGCGCGAGTCCACGGCGGAGCGATGTCCCTCCGTGAGGTTGTCGAACACCGTGACGGCGTGCCCGGCGTTGAGCAGTTCCTCGACGCAAACCGAGCCGATGTAACCCGCGCCGCCGGTGACGAAAACGTTCATGCGCGAAAGAGTGTTTGAAAACAGCGCGACTCACAATCGGGAAGTTCATCAGCAAAGTTCTACAGAAGGAAACGAAGGGAACGAAGAGATCGAGGCAGGCTTTGCCCATGGCTTCGTTTCCTTTGTTTGCTTCTGTTTAATTCTTCGGTCGCCGGCCCGGCAGCGTCACCGCGTCGCCGAGGAGTTGATTTACCAAAACAGTTGGCAGCGGGAGTGTGCGTGTTTATCGTCGCCGCATGAAACAGTTTGTCCTCGGCCTCATGGTTGTCTTGTCGTCGGTGTGGGTAGCGGCCGGGCAGACGGCGCGCGTCAAACTCGGCAGCGAAGTTCTTGCCCAACACAAATTCAAGGAACTCGCCGGCAAACGCGTCGGGCTTATCACCAATCCGTCCGGCATCAACTCGCGGCTCGAATCCACGATTGATGTTCTGCGCGCGGCGCCGGGTGTGAAACTCGTTGCGCTCTACGGGCCGGAGCACGGCGTCTATGGCGACGTTTGGGCCGGCGACAAGATCGCGAGCAGCACGGACCCGCGCACGGGCTTGCCGGTGCATTCGCTTTACGGCAAGACGCGCAAGCCCACGGCCGAAATGCTCAAGGGCCTCGACGCGCTCGTCTATGATCTGCAGGACACGGGCTGCCGTTCGTACACGTTCGTCGCCACGATGGGCGTGGCGATGGAAGCGTGCGCGGAGAACGGCGTCGAGTTCATCGTGCTGGACCGGCCGAATCCGGTCGGCGGCGAACGCATCGAAGGGCCGATGATCGGGGCGGAGAAATATCGTTCGTTCGTCAGCAAATGGGACGTGCCTTACGTCTATGGCCTGACGTGCGGCGAACTGGCGCGCATGATCAACGCCGAAGGCTGGATCAAGAATCCGTGCCAGCTCACGGTCGTGCCGCTGAAAGGGTGGAAGCGTTCGATGGTCTGGCGCGACACGGGATTGCCATGGACGCCGAGTTCGCCGCACGTGCCGCACGATGAGTCGCCATTGTTTTATGTCGCGACGGGCGTGCTCGGCGAAATCGGCGGCGTGAACACTGGCATCGGTTACACGCTGCCGTTCCAATGTGTGGCTGCGCCGGACGTGGACAAGCACAAGCTGGCGGAAACCCTCAACGCGTATCAACTGCCCGGCGTGAAGTTCGTGCCGGTGAGTTACAAGCCGTATTATTTCTCGTTCTCGAACCAGCCCATCGCCGGCGTGCAGATTTATTTCACCGACGCGCGCAAGGTGCCGCTGACGGCGATCAACTTTTACGCGATGGAGGCGTTGAAGAAAGTGGCGGGCCGCGATCTGTTCGACGAAGCGGTGAAGGCGAACAAAAAGTTCGACATGTTCGACAAGGTCAACGGCACGGACGCCACGCGGCTGGCGTTGCAGTCCGGCAAATCGGCGGCCGAGATCGTGGCGTCGTGGCGGGCGGGCGAGGAGAAATTTCGCGAGCGGCGGCGGAAGTATTTGTTGTATTGAGGCAATGCCCGGCGGGATGGAAACTTTGACAAGCGCGCGGGAAGTTGCGAACCTCAAAGCACATTCTATCAGACGAACATGAAGAATCCGCTGCAAACCCTGTTGATCGTTCTGGCGCTGAGTCTCTGCGCCTTGTGCGTTTACCAATGGCATGTCGAAGCCGGCTTGCGGACGAACATCCAGAAGCGCGAAGACGTCCAGCATGACCTGAAGGAAAGCATCCAGGCGCTCCAGGCCGATGTGAAGCGGAACAACGAGGAGATCAAACGGCTCGACGGCCTCAAGAACGAATTGACCGAGACGGTGAAGAGCAACAAGACCCAGATCGCGAAAATGATGAAGGACCTGGAGAAGGGCGATCTGGAGGTCGAGAAGGGGTTGAAAATAATTGAAGCGCACAAAGCCGCGCTGGCGCAGGCGAACGAAGCCATCAAGAAGCAGAACGAGGACGTGAAGAAGCAGAACGAAGATATGAAAAAGTTGAGCGACGACCGGAACGAGGCGGTGGTGAAATACAACAAGCTGATCACGGAGTTCAACGAACTGGCGCAAAAGTGGAACGACGCGCAAGCCGCCGCCACCAACGCGCCGCCGGCGAAAAAATAAGCTCGTTTGCTTCCGTCAGATTTGCCCCAAGGCGACGGACGACCCGGTAGTGGTACGTTTTCAGGGATTGTAGGTGACGAGGTGACGAGTCGTTCCGCTGAAGCACTCCTGACGTCGTGCCCTACAGCCGAAATGCATCACCACCGACTACCCCATTCCCGAAGATGTTGCGGAAGGCGGCGGGATTATTTCGTTGGCTGCGGCGGCGAGATGGCGAAGGAGACTTTCTGGATGCCTTCCCGCCGGACAATGTCCAACACGCGGATGACGGCGCCGTGCGTGGCGTCCTTGTCGCCGCTGATGTAAACGGGGACGTTGGTGTTCACGCGGAATTTGTTCGAGAGGTAGCTGCGCAGGTCCACGACATTCACCTGTTTTTTTTCGACGAAGACTTCGCCGGATTTGTCCACGGAGATGTTGACGATGTCGGGTTTGAAATCGCGCGAGGCCATGGTGGCGGTGGGGAGGTCCATCTTGATGGACTGCATCTTGATCATCGTGAGGCTGGCCATCATGAACGAGGCGAGGAGAAAGAACATGATGTCAATGAGCGGGATGATCTCGATGCGCGCTTTTTTTTCCGGGAGAGGAGAGCCGAATTTCATGGTGTGGAAGGTCGCCGGCGGGGCGGGCGCGGTTCAGTTTTCCCGGCGGAAGACCTGGGTTTCAAATCCGCGTTGCTTCGCGGTGGCGACCATGACTTCGACGTTGGTCGCGCCGGATTCCAGTTCAAAGTGCAGTTGGGCGACTTTGCGGGTGAAGAAGTTGTAGGGCACCAGCGCCACGATCGCAATGCCCAAACCGCACATGGTGGCAATGAGCGCTTCGCCGATGCCACCGGTGATCGAGCCCATGGCACCTTCGACGCTTTGGCTGCCCAGCGCGATGAAGGTGCGGAAAATTCCCGCGACGGTGCCGAGCAGTCCGAGCAAGGGCGCGAGGGTGACGAGCGTGTCCATGACGACGAGGAAGCGCCCGGCTTTTTGCAGTTCGGCACCCGCCGCGACGGTGAGCGCGCCCGTCAGCGAGGAGTGGTAATGGTTCATGCCGTGCCAGATCATGCGAATGACCGGATCGTCGGAGCCCTTGGAAAGTCGGGAGGCTTCGGCGAAGTCACCGCCTTCGAGCGCGGCGAAAAGTTTTTCGAGGGTCTGGGGATCGCGGCGGCGGCTTTCGCGCCACCACCAGAAGGAGCGTTCGCCGACGACGGCGACGGCGACGATGCCCGAAACCAGGATGGGCCACATGATCGGGCCGCCGGCTTCAAAGTAATGGATGAGGATGTTGGCAAACATACGACAGAGTTTGATTCAAACGGGTTTTGGATCAGCAATTAGTTTTGGTTCGTTCGATTTTTCAGCGTAAGAAAAGAGGAATCGGGTTGTCCATGATGAATTGGGGTTGATTCACGGCAGGCGGAAGACGTAATCCTTTGTGACCACCTTTATTTGGCCGGGGGCTACGCGCAAGCGAAGACCGCTTTTAATTTTCTCCACCGCCGCGTTGTCGAGAATGCTGTAGCCAGAGCTCTTGGTTACGTTAACAGACATAAGTCCGCCAGAGGCGTCAAACGTGATTTCCATCGAGACGGTGCCTTGGTAGCGATTTCGCAATGCCAGGGCGGGATACTCGATTTTACCCGAAGCTCCGCCCCAATCTTCCTCGGAGGAGTTTAACGCGGTCGGTTTCAAATTCGGCGGGCTGAGATTTTTCGGTGGCGGAGCGGCATAGCGCGCTGGCGCGAGAATGACCGGACCTTCCACGGGCACGGCAAAGGCGGCGGCGGCGGGGTCGGCGGCGACCACGACGGCCACGACCGGAGTTTCCGTCGTGAGGTCTTGCGGTTCCGGGTCCGGGGGTTGTTCGGTTTTTGGCGGCGGCGGGGTGTCGTCGGGCGGCGTGATGACGATGGGGATAATTTCGGTGACTTCAGACAAAAGCCGGACGTGAACCTGGGGCGGTTTGAGGCCGACGAATCCGATGGCGAGGAATAAAACGCAGATGGAATTGATCCACGCGAGACGACGATTGGCGTCCTGGTACTCCAGCGGGAGACAGAGTTTGGACAGATCCGAGGCCTCGGTGAACGAACCGGCGTTTGCGGTGGCGGTGGGGAAGTCCATGAGAATTGTGTCGCCGAAGCCCGGGGAATCAGGTTTGGCCGAAATGTAACTGCAATAACATGCGTGCTTTAGCGGGCAGAACGGGTGGATTTCCGCACCGGCCAGCGGGGAAAGGTTAATTACGTCCGGCGACGGCGCAACTTAATCTTTTGCCGGTGAGTAAATTTCTCTTGCATCGCGGCGCGAGCGGAGATAAATACGCCTCGAAAACACGGTTAACCCTAATCCAAGAAAGTTGTGAGCAAACAATCGCTTCTAACACACACACGTATTGCCGGCAAATTGATGGGAGTTGTTCTCGGTGGCGCAACTCTCCTCGCGACGACCGTTCTCGCGCAAAACACGCCCTCCAAACTCCCGACGGTCGTGGTGACCGGCTAGCTCATCCCAACCGCAGAGACGGTTGGCGCGACGCCCGTGACCGTGGTCAACGCGGTGGAATTGGAACGGCGCGACATTCGCACGCTCGAACAACTGGCCAAGATCATCCCCTCGGCCATCGGCGGCGGCAACTTCGGTTCCTCGCGCGGCAACGGCGGCGACGGTTCGGCCGCCATCGCCCTGCGCGGCATCCCCGGCGGCACGCTCGTCCTCATCAACGGACGACGCACCTCCCCCAACTCCTTCTTCGACGGCTCGACCGTGGATCTCAATACGATCCCGCTGGCCGCGATCGAACGGGTTGAAATTCTCAAGGATGGCGGTTCAGCCCTCTACGGCGCGGATGCCGTGGCCGGCGTGGTGAACTTCATCCTCAAGAAAAACTACAACGGCACTGATTTCAGCGCCTACTACGGCAACACGACCGACACCGACGCCGGCACCCAGACGTATTCGGTGATCACCGGCAGCGCGGACGAGAAATCTTCCTTGCTGGTGGGCGCCAGTTTCTACAAGCAGAACGCGCTTTACAGCAGCGACCGCTCGCGTTCGAAGCCAGACCTCAACAACACCTCCAGCACGAGCGCGACGAGCAATCCCGGCGGTTTCAACGTGCGCAACGACGCGGCGAACAATGAAAGTCTCTACGACCAGAACAAGACCCCCGACGCGCTCGTTCGCGTGCATGTCAATAATAATGCCGTGCCCGATGAGGACGGGCGCTTTTCGGCCAGCGACTATCGCTTGTTCGTGAACTCGGATCGTTTCCCCTTCCCGCTGTACACCCCGGCGATTCGCCCGTCCGAACGCTATCACTTCTTCGCCAATGGCGAACGGCAGTTGATCGGAGACGCGCTGAAGTTCTTCGCCGAGGGCAGCTATTCCCACACCTTGAGTTACAACCAATCGGCACCCACGCCATTCAACTCGGCGTTCTCGCCCGCAACGATTCCCGCGGACAATTTTTACAATCCGTTCGGTGTGGCCATCAGCAGTTGGTCCTACCGCCTGGTCGAACTCGGACCGCGCACGGATGAAATCTCGGCGGACGCGTTCCGTATCGTGACCGGTGTCCGCGGCCAGGTCCCGGATACCTCGATCAACTGGGAAACGGCGTTCCTCTACGCCCGTGACCGACGCGTGGAAAGACTCGGCGGCGACTTCAGTATCGCCGCTGCCCAGACAGCCATCAATCGCACGACGTCTGACGCTTTCAATCCGTTCGGTCGCCAAACCGTTTCGGCGGCTCTTCTGGACGAAATCCGGCAACCCATGTTCACCTTCGCCGACCAAGACCTCTGGAGCGTGGACGCAACCGTGCGTGGCGATTCGTTTGACCTGCCGGCCGGCCCGGTGGCCTTCGCGGTAGGCGCCAGCTACAAGGAAGAGCGGCTGGCGTATGAGCCGGACTTCCTGCAACAGAGCGGCAATCTGGTCGGTTTCAATCAGGCGGCCCCGCTGTATGGCACGCGCAACGTGAGCAGCATTTTCGCCGAAGTGAACATTCCGATCTTTTCAAAGGAGAAGGAAGTTCCCGCGTTCCACAGTCTCGAAATCAGGCCCGCCGGTCGCTATGACAGGTATAGCGACTTCGGCGAGACTTGGAATCCCAAGGTGACGGTCCGATGGCAGCCCATTGACGAGAGCCTCACCGTTCGTGGCTCCTATTCCACGTCGTTCCGTGCCCCCACGTTCTCGGACCTCTACACGCTGCCCAGCGAAGACTTCCCCGAACTGCGCAACCCGGTCGTCTTCGCCGATCCCATGCGCGGACCGACCGATCCCTTCGCCTTCACGCAGATTCGCACGATTCGCTCGGGCAATCCGAACCTCAAACCGGAAACGGCGGAGAACTTCACCGCCGGCATCGTTTTCACGCCCAATGGTTTGAAGAACCTCACCGTCAGCCTGGACTGGTATCGCATCGAACAGGAGAACGTGCCGAATTCGGCGGACCAGTTGATTCTGGACCAGAACTTCGCGGATGGCGGGCCGTTTGACCCGAACGCGGTGTTTGCCAACCGGATCGTCGCCGATCCGAACAGTCCGGAAATCTATCAATCGCTCTCCTCACCCACGCTCAATTTGAGCCAGCGCATCATTGAAGGCTTTGACTTCGGCGCCCGCTACGACATCCCGACTGAGAAATACGGTACGTTCACCCTCGCGTTGGACGCGAGCTACGTGTATCGCTTCGATCAGGAGAACGTTCCGGGCCAGGGTCTCAGCGACCGCCTTGGTGACTTCGTTGATCCTTCACAGGGATTCGGCTTGGGCACGATTCCGCGTCTGCGCGGCAACATCGCCGGCATCTGGGCAATGAACGGCTTCGAGTTCGGGGCCACGGCTTATTACATTGATTCGTATCTGGATGACACCGCTGCCATCGGCTTCAAACGCCGCGTGGACAGCGTCATCACGCTGGACCTGCAGGCCAGCTACGAAATCAAAGATTCCAAGCACGAATGGGCGAACAACACCAAATTCACGGTCGGTTGCATCAACGTCACCGACGAAGTACCGCCGTTGGTGATCGGTGCCTTTGCGGACAACTACGACCGCGACACGCACGACCTGCGCCAGCGATTCTGGTACGTTTCGGTCACCAAGAAATTCTAAGCCGGCCACTTGCCGCCACGGGCCGACTCCGCGAAACGGAGTCGGCCTTTTTGTTTGTCTTGAAAAAAGCCGTTGCGTCGGGAATCCGGTGGGATAGATTCACAGCACCATGAAAATTCATCCACTACATCAGCACCGTTACCGCCGGATGATCTGCTGCCTCGCCGTGGTGGGCGCGTGTCTCTCGCCCAGCCTTGCGAGCGCCGGGGACGCCAAATCGAAGGAAGCCGCCGCGTCGTCCGCAAAAAAGAAGACACCAAAGGAAACCAAGGTGATCATCACGGGTTCAAACATCCCGCAAAAGATTGATCCCTCGCAGCGCATCCTGAAGACCGCCTCGCCCGTCGTGGTCATCACGCAACAAGACATCCAACGCAGCGGGCGCGTAACGGTCGCCGGAATATTGAGCCGCCATCCGTCTTTCCGTTAAGACGGTTTGCCGCATACCGCCCGGGGATTTGCGGATCAACTGCCGGAAGGTGTCGCCTCGTCGCGGTAGTGATAGCGAGCGGCGATGAAAACGAACAACACCCCTGCCGCCATCATCATTCCGGCGTAGAGATAAAACCGGCCCGAGGAAACGCTCGCGTCGCCGTGGCCACCGCCCAGTTGCGTGATGGTCGTGACCAGCAGATTCCCCATCGCGATCGTCAGCAGCCAGAAACTCATGATGGTGCTTTTCATGGAAGGCGCGGCCTGCGTGTAGGCGAATTCCAGTCCCGTGGTGGACACCAGCACTTCACCCGCAGTGAGGATGACGTAGGGAAAACACTGCCACGCAAGGCTCAACGTGTGACCCGTTTCGAGGCGTTGTTGCAACCAGGCCACCATTACGAACGAAAAGCCCGTCATCAGCAATCCCACCGAGATGCGCCGCAACGGGGAGACGCGCCATCCCAGTTTCTCGCAGAAGGGATACGCGCCCCAGGTGAGCAGCGGCACGAGGATCATCACCAGCAGCGGATTGAGCGATTGCATCTGTTCTGCGCCGATGGTCAAACCCACAAACTGGAACGGCTGCATCTGCGCGCCTTGCAATACCCAAGTGGAATTGGATTGGTCGAACAGCGCCCAGAACGGCACCACGAAGGCAAACACCCCGAGAATCGGTGACACGGACTTGGCGGCGTTGATTTCAGTTGCGGAGAAGCGCCGACCCGCGCATTGCCAGAAGGCGTCCGGAAGTTCGGAACGTTTGGAAACGCTCGCAACCAGCAACAGCACGTACCAAAGCCCGATGCAGCCCAACGCGGTCCAACCAATCACTTTGGCCACGGGAGAAAGGTGTTGTTGCAGCGCCACAAAGACCATCCCGACCATCGCCAGCAACGGGAGCACAGCAGAAGTCAGCGCGCTCGCCAACGCCGACAGCCGCAAGCCGGAAGCACCGCCGCTCAGGTTGCGGAATGCGGCGAGGAAGACCATAAAGAAACCCGCCGTGCGGGTTTCGCGCGCTGGCGGTTTGCGGACGTAATGCTTTGTGCCCAGCCAGAAAATCAGCGTCGCCAAGGCCATCAAAATTCCCGGCACGCCGAACGCCCAACTGTAGCCCGTGAAGCCTGCGTGCTTGAGTTGCCACAACCACCGGTCGAGAGTGCCCGCGTCCTGCGCCAGTTCCGCTGGCTTGGCCGCGACCCATGGAATCACGAGGTACGAAAAGAACGAACCGAAGTTGATTGAAAAATAGAACGCGGCGTAGGCTTTGCGAACCAGCGTGCTGTGGGTGGATTCAAACTGGTCGCCCATGAACGCGCTCACGCAGGGCTTGATGCCACCCGAACCGAAAGCAATCAGGCTCAGCCCCACATAAAGACAGATCAACTTCGCGTCCACCGAGGTGAACAGATCGCTCGTGGCCAGCACTCCGTGCCCGGCGCAGTAGAACAGCGAAATCCAGAGTATCGTGCGGTAACGCCCCCAGATGCGGTCTGAGAGCCACGCGCCAAACAGCGGCATGAAGTAAACGGCGAACACGAACAAGTGAATGATCGTGGTGGCGCGGTCTTTGGTCTGGAGCAGCGCTGTCGTGATGTAGAGCGCGAGGATGCTCTTCATCCCGTAAAAACTGAAACGCTCGGCCGCTTCATTACCGACAATGAACTTGATCTGACGTGGCCAGCGATCGTTTACCGGGTCCATGGTCTTTGGGGTTTCAGTTCCAAACAACAACCGCGGAAAGGAACTGGGTCTAACCGTTTCAAATCTAGTCCAGTGGCGTTGTGATCCGAACCCATTTCGAGGTCGCATCTTTCTTCTTCTCGAACGTAACCGGAGAAGACGTGTGCGTGAAATGTTCTTCCCATCTGAATTGCGTTAGCCTTCGCCTCCATCAGTCTGACAAGAGTCCTCGTCAACTTCAACCGATTGGGGTTGGATTCTGGTTGTTGAAAACCCACGTTTCAGCCAAACAATGAGGCAGCCGATATCTGCCGGCGAAACGCCTGATATTCTTGTGGCTTGACCAATTGTAGTCGGCCTGATTTTGGTAAGTTTTTGTCTGGCTTCAAATCTCAGGCTAGGAACCAGATTGTAATCCAACGTGGATGGGATTTGCTTCAATTCTATTAATTTAACATGTTCCACTTCAGCAATTTGTCTTGCAATATAGCCTTCATATTTGATTGCAGTTTCGACTTGTTTCCGAACAGTTTCCGGCAATGACGCATCAAGGCCGGGGAGTTTATCATACTCCATATCGGGTCTGCGCAACAACTGTGCAAGTGTATGAGTGCCGATCTTGGTTTGATTTAAGCGTTGTATTTCAGAGCTGATTTTATCTCGTTTGAACACAAATCTCGCGTGATCCGCCTTCGGCAAGAGGCCAACCTCGTTGCCGAGATCTGAGAGTCTCAGGTCGGCATTGTCATGCCTTAGCATTAGCCTATGTTCACATCGCGAAGTAAACATTCTGTAAGGTTCCAGTGTTCCTTTGGTTACCAAGTCGTCAATTAATACTCCGATGTAAGCTTGATCGCGACGCAATATTAACGGGGTTAAATGTTTGACATACATTGCAGCGTTAATCCCGGCGACCAAACCTTGTGCTGCAGCCTCCTCATAACCAGAAGTTCCATTGATTTGTCCGGCTAGGAAGAGCCCGCAACAAACTTTTGTTTGCAGAGTCGAGTCAAGTTGAGTCGGATAAACAAAATCATACTCGACCGCATATGCCGGGCGAATTATTTCCGCGTTCTCACACCCCGTGATAGTTCTAACTAAAATCACTTGAATCTCGTACGGGAAGCTCGTTGAAAAACCGTTTACGTAGAATTCGTCAGTCTCCGATCCCTCGGGTTCGAGAAAAACTTGATGGAATTCTTTGTTTCTGAACCTAACTATTTTGTCTTCAATTGAAGGGCAATATCGAGGCCCGACTCCTTTAATCATACCACTGTACAGCGGAGAGCGGTACAGGTTTGCCTCGACAAATTCACGGGTTTCGCGGGTTGTGTGCGTGATATAGCAATCCCGCTGTTTTCCGATTCGCGCCAAAACTGAACTGCATGACTTAAATTGATTAGCGTTTCTTGGTTTTGATCGTTCGGTGGTGGACGAGTGTTCCATGTGGAACAACTCATCCCACCAAAAAGAGAACAACGGAGGCGGGGTGTCTCCCGGTTGTGGCGCGGTTTTTGTAAAATCGATCGAGCGCTTTAAGATGCGAGGCGGAGTGCCAGTCTTGAACCTGCCTAGCGAAAGTCCAAGTTGACGTAACGAATCAGAGAGTGAGTTTGAGGCATTATCTCCGGCTCGGCCGCCGCTTTGTTTGGATTCACCGACATGAAGCAACCCTTGAAGGAATGTGCCAGTGGTAATTACTACAACTGAGGAGAGATATCGCGTCCCAAGTATGGTTTCCACACCGCCAACAGTGCCATCCGAGTGAAGTATTCGCGCAGTCTGCTCTTGTTTTACCGATAGATTGTCTTGTTGTTCGCACTGCCATTTCAATCTGAATTGATAAGCCTTTTTGTCGCTTTGGCAGCGTGGCGCTTGCACCGCAGGCCCTTTTCTTGTGTTTAGCATTCTGAACTGGATGCCCGTCATGTCCGCGCAGCGTCCCATGACTCCACCCAATGCATCAATCTCTCTAACCAGATGTCCCTTGGCCAACCCTCCGATTGCCGGGTTGCATGACATTTGCCCGATGCTATCCAAATTCATCGTCAATAACAGTGTCTTGCATCCAAGTTTTGCTGAAGCAATGGCAGCCTCGACCCCAGCGTGGCCCGCTCCGACTATAATGACGTCATATTTTTCAGGGTAAACAAACATAATTGACTCTCTCAAGGCCAAACCCATTTAGAATTCGTGTCTGACGGCTGTGCATGACTGCGAAATTCCTTTGTAAACGAACTCGCCAGACAAGTCCCGGTCCATTCCGAAAGTTTTCATAATTGCCTGTGATATATTTTGAGAATGATTCCAACATTTCCACATTAAAGATCAGGCCAAAACTATTTTCACTCGCACATTTGCCAGTGCTATACCAAGTCAACGATAGCAGCCTTGCTTGGTCTTTAGAATGGATACTCGCTTGGTAACTTCATCACGTGACTTTGTCATACTTAGACATATAATAGTCGTAAATATTTGCACCTAAATATATTACATATTAGACAACCAGCGACTCGCTCGTTCGTCCTTTGGCCAAATCCCACATCTGGAGCCACTCGATCCACGATTCCTCAGTGGCGAAGTATGCGAGTTCGCTGTCCTGGTGGGTGATTGCTTCGAGTTGAATCCCGAAGTTTAAACCTGCGTCATATTCTGGCGGCTGTGCATTCAACATTCCGTTTCGAGTTTCCGTAGCTCCCGACTTGAATCCCACTATGCACAGCGTTTGATTCAACTCGTGTCCGGTTGTTTGCAATGCCCGATACATTCCATAAGGGTCAGCGTTATCGAAGAAAAAAGGTTTGATCTCGTCGGTGCAGGGATTACCGATGGAATGAACCGGAAACTGCAACTCACATGCCGCCCCTGCAATTCCAATGAGTAGGCTATCCCTGATGATTCCAGCTTGACCTTGAATTCGTCCGGAGTGGCCATCTCCTGCGAAACTTCTTACTTGGTCAATTGCCGCTTCGATTTCCCCGCGAATCGCACCTTTTGGCAAGAGGTCGGGGTTACGCAACCAATAATGGCCGGCCATTCGGTTCCCATCTGAGTTTGCCGTCGTGCCCCCTCCGAGAATCTCCCTCTCGCCGAACGCATCCTGGACTCGAGCCTCCATCTCCTCGGCAAATCCATCAGCCATGCCCATATTGCTCAGGTTCAACGCCAAATCAATGCTCGGATAGTAATAATGGGATCTCTTAACACGCGCCCAATGGACTTGACTCGAGTAATTCATAAAATCTTATCTTAGCCGGGTTTTCCGATAATGCTGACGCTCTCGCAGAGCAAGCAAATTGAGCCGAACTTTTTTACCATGCGGGACGCCACGAACAACTCAAATCCCGGTGAGTGTGCCACCGCCGGCTGCTCGAAGCGCGTCAATTCACAAATGATTAACCACGCACTCGCGTAGAGAAGATTTACCTGCCGCCAGTCCCAAACTACCCTCCGTGCGAATAAAGGAATCAAGAAATCGTCGAAGGCACACAGTTATGAAACGAATGATGCTCAGTTGCCTTGCGGCCAGCGCGCTCATCGCGGCGCGGGCGCAGCTTTTTAGTCCTGAGTCCCTCAACGGCGCGTTATGGGGCAGCTTGATTGGCGGAATCACAGGCGGCGATTGCCGGCATGGATTCTCAGGCAATGGCGCAGCTATCGGTGCGGGAGTGGGTTTGCTTGCGGGGGCCATCGCCGGCGACGCTCGACGGAATTATTACTACGACACACCCGGCTACGCTTATTCCTCTCCTGCCGTGCCGAGTGTAAATTTCGGGTACGGCTACAGCCGATGCGGCAGTTCCGCATTCGTTTATTTGTCGCCGAACAGTTACTGCGCGCCGAACTATTACTACCGCGCTGCACGACCCAACTACGCTGTCAGCGGCACGCTCTTGGGCGCGGCGTCTGGCGCTTTGATCGGCGCGGGTACGCGCGACGCCGGCAAAGGCGCGGCCATCGGCGCGGCGGCGGGACTGGTTTTGGGTGGCGTGGCCGAAGCCTCGGCGCGAAATCGTGAACAAAGGACCGCGGCAGCACTTCAATCAACTCCCGCACCCCCGCCGCAACCGCAGGTTCAAGTGACCGCACCATCGCCACCGACTCAGGACTCAGGACTCAGGACTCAGGACTCGAACAACCAGGTGACTTCCAAGCCGGGTCCGACCTCAACGTATCACTGGACTTCGCGCCCGCAGATTGCCGATGCTGCCCGCGTGCCCGACGCGCCGAAGTTTTAACCATTTAACCTTTCACGATCTAACCATTCACCAAACATGAAGCACTCCATCATCAAACTCCTTGTTCCCCTCATCGCCGCCGCGTTCGTCGCGGGCTGCGCGTCCAGCGGCGTGAAAAATCCCTCCGGCGTTCCCGTCACGCGCATGAATGCCGACGAGCAGGGCTTCGTTGCCGGGACGGGCGTCGAATCGCAGGACCTCGTGGCCGTCACCGACAAAATGTCGCGCAGCATCCTGGCGATATCACAAATCGCCGGCGCCACCACGCCGGTCGTCATCGTGCTCGACCCGGTCAACAACGAGACGCGTTTCCCGATCAACAAGGACATCTTTCTCTCGCGCATACGTGGCGAACTGGTCAAAAAATCCGGCGGCAAGGTGACGTTCCTCGCGCGCGAACGCATGGCCGCGCTGGAAAAAGAGCGCAACCTCAAGCGCGAAGGCGCCGTGACCGCGAGCAACGATCCGCAGAAACAGGAATTTAAGGGCGCGGATTATTTTCTGACCGGCGAATTGAAAGGCCTGTCCACGCGCACCAAAGCCGGCACGAGCGATTACATCCTCTACGATTTCCATCTGATTGACGCGCGCACCAGCGCCATCGTTTGGGAAGACAACGCGGAAATCAAAAAACAGGGGCTGGAGGACGCAGCGTATCGGTAAAGGAGCTTAATCACCCTCATGGATAAGGAGTGGATTCCGGTAGTTGATGACGCCATTAAAATAGGCGCTAGCGGCCTCATCGGCGGCGTCTTCGCATGGCTTGTAGCTAAACATACAAGCAGCAGTACGATGCAGCGGTTACATTTTGAGCGTCGCTCAAAAATACTTTCTGAAGTTGCACAGCAATATGAAACATTCTTCCAAGCTTTTGTCGCGTATTCTTCGCACGTAGCAGGAATGACTGACGCAATGTCAAAGCCTCCCAAGAGTCCGGCTGGTGAAATTGTACAAGCAGAGTTCATGGCAAAATTTTCCTCTCAGGCGATGTATCTTCAGCTTGAACTCGCGGGGAAGATACAGAACAGCCTTACGGGCCAAGCGCAACTGCTGTTACTTGGGGAGAAGAAATGCGTAGAGAAGGCTGAAGCTCTTCATGGGGCGATCAGCGTTGCCCAAAACAGTTGCCGTTTTGACGGGAAAAAATACGAGCTCTCTGGACTTCCTGAAGCTGCCGCAGGCGTGCGCAGTGCTCGGATTGCTTTCTACGAGGAAATGAAAAAAGCGTTCAACAAAACTTAGTTGGTGGCTCTGTCACTTCATCCAATATTTGTTTTTTGAAATGGAATTTCACTTTCAACGCGCTTTGTGCCTTCTCCTGCTGGGGAGTGTTGGCTGCGCCACCACGCCGACGCATCATGTCGCGTTGACCGGTGACATCCTGGTGGACGGGCCGAAGATGATTGCCGAGGGCCCGCCGCGTGACAAAGTCCTCTGGCAATACCGCACCGCCGCCGCCGCCATGCGCCGCGGAGATTTCGCCACCGCAAAGCCATTGCTTGATGACGCGTTGCTCACGCTCGGCGGCATTTACGGCAAGGACGCAGAGGCACGAAAATCCCGCAGCTATTTCTCGCGCGAAGCGCGCAAGACCTTCATCGGCGAGCCGTACGAGCGCAGCATGGCGTATTTTTATCGCGGCGTGATTTACTGGATGAATGGCGAACCGGACAACGCCCGCGCCTGTTTTCGCACCGCTGAGTTCGAGGACAGCGACGCCGAGAATAAGGAATTCGCCGGCGACTGGGTGTTGCCCGATTACCTCGACGGCCTTGTCACGACCAAACTCGCCGGCGACGGCTCGGACGCATTCAAGCGCGCGAAGAGAAATTCCAAAAACATCAACCTGCCCGATTACAATCCCAAGGCGAACGTGCTTTTCATCGTCGAGTTCGGTCCCGGCCCCGTCAAGTACGCGACCGGCCAATACGGTGAAGCCTTGCGCATACGCACGCGCAGTTCGTCACTCGTTTCTGCCCGCATCAAAACCGACGGCGTCAACCTCTCCGTCGCCCCTTGCGACGACGTAAATTTTCAAGCCACGACGCGCGGCGGTCGCGTGATGGATCACATCCTCGCGAACAAAGCCGTCTTCAAAGCCGCGACCGACACCGCCGGAGACGCCGCAATCATCAGCGGCGCGATTCTGGCGAACGGCGGTCATCGCCGGAAAAGCGCCGCGGACGAAGTCGGCCTCGGTCTCATTCTCGCCGGCCTCGCGAGCAAGATCGCTTCCGCCCGCGCCACGCCCGAGGCCGACACGCGCACGTGGGAAAACCTCCCGCAATTCATCAGCTACGCCACGATGTCGTTGCTGCCCGGCACACACAACGTGACGGTGGAATTTCTCGAACCTGGCGACAAGGTCGTCGCCAAGTTGACCAAACAAATCACCGTGAACATCGCGGACACGACTCGTGACAAAGTCGTGTTCGTCAGCGACAGTTCCACAACGCCACAAACGCAATGAAAACAAAACTCCTCGCCCTCATCCCCGCCGCGACGTTGCTCGTCGCCGGTTGTGAAACCACCCACGACAAAGGCCCGTATCTGCCGCAAACATCCAAAACGCCGGCCTACGAAAACACCGAGCGCTTCGTGCTGCTCGATCCCGGCGCGCAACACTCGATCACCTGCACTGGCATCAACGAAGCCACGCTCCCCGACGGCCGGCTCGAAGTCACCGCGCAGATTCGCAATCGCGAAAACCGCCGCCTCGAAATCCAGGCCAACTGTGTCTTCAAAGACGGCAATGGCGTGAGCACGAGCGACGAGACGCCGTTTCAAACCATGATCCTCACCGAGAACGCCACCGAGCAGGTGAAGTTCACGGCCTCAACCATCGCGGCGAAAAAATACACGATCCGCGTGCGCCAGGCCCGTTGATCCGTCGCCACATTTTTTTTCATGCAAAATCTGGAGCCGTCCGACGCGCATCGCCTTCGCGCCGCCCAGGGTTGGGCCGAACTTGGCCTCCGCGCCGAGGCCGAGGCGGAGTTGGATTCGCTCGCGCCCGCGACCCAGCGACATCCCGAAGTGCTCGGTTTGCGCTGGACGCTCCGCGCGCAGGATGGCCGCTGGGACGCCGCGCTCGAAGTCGCCCGCGAACTGTTGCGCGGCACCCCCGAGCACGAGTTGAGCTGGCTGCATCACGCCTACGCCTTGCGTCGCGCGCGTGACGGCGGCGTGGCGCAAGCCGCGGAAGCGTTGAAGCCCGCCGCGGAAAAATTTCCCGCCGAGCCGGTCATCCCGTTCAACCTCGCGTGCTACGCCTGTCAATTGGGAAAGCTCGACGAAGCGCGCGAATGGTTCCATCGCGCCGTCGAGATCGGCGGGAAGAAAAAAATCAAATTCATGGCGCTCGCCGACGAAGACCTCAAATCGCTGTGGCCGGAAATCGCGGAATTGTGAATCCCCTTTCAAACCGACGGTCGAAGCGCCGCAAGGTTTTGGAGTGCGGTGGCTGGCGGGGAAAGGGGCTGACACCGCTTTCCGTTCGCACGCCGAGAACGTTGGTCGGCCCTTACGATGCCAAAGCGGTGTGTGCCCTCGCCCCTCACCCACCGCACTCCATGACGCTGGCGCGCGAGTCGTTTGATTTGCAAACCTCTCCGACCGAATTCTCTTCCGTCTCCGTTCCCTCTGTTCTCTCCTGTTCCTCCTGATGGCGGCCTCAACGGAATGATTATCAAACGCCCAGTGTTGTCCGTGGAGCGATTGACCGTCCGCCGCGGCGACGTGGAAATTCTTCGCGACATCTCGTGGCGCATCGAACGCGGACAGCACTGGGCCATTCTCGGCGCGAACGGTTCCGGCAAAACTTCGCTCCTCAGCGCGCTCACCGGCTACCTCACGCCGACGGACGGAGAAATCTTTTTGCTGGGTCGCCGCTTCGGTCACGCGGACTGGCGCGAATTGCGGAAACACGTGGGCCTCGTCAGCTCCGCCGTGAGGCAATTGATGGCCGACGACGAACCAGCGCTCGAAACCGTCGTGAGCGGCAAGTACGCGGTGATTGATTTCCGGGGCCACGCCACGCGCGCCGACCGCGGACACGCGTCGCGGCTGTTGCAGCAGATCGAGTGCGCGTACCTCGCGGACCGCCCGTGGGGAGTCCTCTCGCAGGGCGAACGCCAGCGCGTGTTGATCGCCCGCGCGCTGATGGCAAAGCCGCAACTGCTCATCCTCGACGAACCTTGCGCCGGCCTCGACCCCGCCGCGCGCGAACACTTCCTGCAATTTCTCCAGCGCCTCGGTCGCAGCAAAACTTCGCCCGCGCTCGTCCTCGTGACCCATCACGTCGAGGAAATCATGCCGGTGTTCTCGCACGTGCTCGTGCTGAAAGCGGGGCGCGTGCTGGCCGCCGGAAAAAAGCCGGCTGTGCTCGCGGCAAAACTTTTGTCGCAAGCGTTCTCCGCGCGCCTCTCGGTTCGCAAATCCGGCTCCCGTTACGCGATGACCGTCGCCGCGAAGCCGCGCGTGGTGGTGTAGTGGCGCAGACGTCCCATCTGCGAGTGTCCAGCGGGCGTCCCGCCTGCTGAAGCCCGGACTCCAACCACGCGGGTGTGATTAAAAACGGGTGACGGGAATGGCGCTTAGTTAAGGGCATGTGTCGTTGATTTTTTCTGGGTGGCTTCGGCAATGATTTCCTGCCGGGGGCGCATCAACAAGGGAAAGTTTTTCGGCCTCCGTTTCCTCATGCGCGGTTCG
>SIBJ01000006.1 GCA_009695195.1 Pedosphaera sp. | reverse complement strand
GTCGGACAGCATTCCAATGTGCCCCAAAAACTGTCCGACCTCAGCCCGGAACACTGTCCGATATGAATCGGAACGGTGTCCGGCAGAAATTGGAACGCTGTCCGACAGAAATCGGAATCACTGTCCGACAGCCCCCGGAATACGCATTTGATCGGTTGCGGCTCGAATCGCGCTACATGAAGAGCATCCGCAGCGTTTGCAAGGTCATCAACGAGCAAGACATCTGGCCGCTGCATGAGGTCCGGTTGCTGACGGAATACGCCAGGCTGGTGGCGCGGCGAAACAAACGTTTCGTGGTGACGAAGCTCGGACGCGAATTGCTGGCGGACGGGCGGGCGGGTGAACTTTTCCGGCGGCTGTTCCTGACGTATTTCCGCACGATGGATTTGTGTTACCTCGTCCATGTACGCGAACAGCCGGAGATCCAAGCGACGCTGGCCATCACGCTGTGGCGGCTGGAGCAGGTGGCCGAAAACTGGCGGGCGGTGAAGGGCATGGCCGGGCAGATTTTGCCGCCCCGCGTGATGACGCACTTGGTTTCACAACAATGGGGTGACTTCGACACGCCGGATTTTTTCGTTTGCGCTTATGTGTTGCAACCGCTCCTTGAATTCGGTCTGCTCGAACGCCGGCGGGAAAGCGAGTGGCAAATTGAAGAGAATGACACAGTTCGGGTGACGCCGCTG
Organism: Pedosphaera sp.; assembly: GCA_009695195.1. GTDB lineage: Bacteria > Verrucomicrobiota > Verrucomicrobiia > Limisphaerales > JADLHS01 > CAIKLQ01. The sequence goes on along the minus strand of SIBJ01000006.1, from coordinate 73,762 downwards.
TTTCGCCGATTCATCGGCTTCGCGAAGATTCCTTCGCCGATGCATAACTGACAGTTCCGGTGCGTGCCCACCCGCGGGCGCATGGGTTCCAGCATTGCCCAACTTTCCTTTCATCGCCAAAATATCCTCATGACGCAGACCACCGCGAACCCGAAGTCAATGCAGACCAAACCCGCCGCCAAACTGGCGCGCAATAAGTCCCAACGAACGGGCGCCGAATCCGAACCGGAAATCTCGCTGCCGCCGGCGCATGATTGGCGGACCACGGACGAGGATGAAATCAATCGCCGCCGGTTGCGGGCGCGCGACGGCGCGTTCGTCATCCGCAATGCCGACGCGCGGTTTCCGGTCTTCTCGAATTTCTCCGTCGGCTCGCGCAGCGGGCTGACGTACGCGGTCGAGATTCGCGACGTGACGGACCGGCAGTTCGCCTGCGCGTGCCAGGATTTTCGCAAGAACGGTCTCGGCACTTGCAAACACGTCGAGGCGGTGTTGCTGCATCTTGAAGCGCGGTTCAAGCGGTTGTTCGCGCAGGCGGTCAAGGACGGTTCGCCGCGCGTGGACGTGGTGACGGATGACGCGGCGGACACGTTGCGCGTCGAGCGCTGGCTGGCGCGGCTGCCCGCCGCCGTGCGGAACTGGTTCGCCGATGACGGGCGCCTGGCGGGCGCGACGGTGGAGGACGCGTTGGCGGCGCTGGAGACATTGCGCGCCGCCGATCTGCCCGAGTTGCGGCTCTCGCAGGAAATTGATCCGTGGCTCGAAGCGCGACGACACCGCGCCGAGCGCAAGGAATTGCGCCGCGAATACGAACTCAAGGTTCACTCCGGCCAATGGCCGGCGCACGAGACGCGCGTGCCACTGTTTCCGTATCAGCGCGAGGGCATGTTGCATCTTGCTTTCACCGAACGCGCGTTGCTGGCGGATGAAATGGGCCTCGGCAAAACGATTCAAGCCATCGCCGCGTGTGCGTTGCTCAAGCGATTGGGCCGCGCCACGCGCGTGCTCGTGGTCACGCCCGCGTCGCTCAAGGGCGAGTGGGAGGATCAAATCCGGCAGTTCACCGATCTACCGACGCGGCTGGTCTATGGCGGACTGGCCGCGCGACGCGAAGCTTACGACGCGGGCACCTTCTTCACCGTCGTCAATTACGAGCAGATGATCCGCGACGCGCTGGAGGTCAACGCGCGTTTCCGTCCTGACGTGGTGGTGCTCGACGAAGCGCAGCGCATCAAGAACTGGAGCACGTTGACCACGCAGGCGGTGAAGCGGCTCAAGAGTCGTTACGCGTTCGTGCTCACCGGCACGCCGATCGAGAACCGCATTGACGAACTCTATTCGCTGATGGATTTCCTCGACGCGCGCGTGCTGGGGCCGTTGTTCCGCTTCAACCGTGAGTTTTATCAATTCGACGAGCGCGGTCGTCCGAGCGGCTATCGCAACTTGAGCGGACTCAACGAACGCATCGCGCCGTACATGTTGCGCCGCCGCAAGAGCGACGTGGAAACGGAACTGCCCGACCGCACCGACCGCCAGCATTTCGTGAAGCTCACGCCGAAGCAACAGCAGGTCTATGATGACCACGCGGATGTCGTCGCGCGCCTGGCCGCCATCGCCAGGCGCCGTCCGCTCACCAAACAGGAGCAGGACCGGCTCATGATTCACCTGGCGATGATGCGCATGGTCTGCGACACGACTTACATCCTCGACCCGAAGGTGCGCGATTGTCCGAAGCTCGCCGAGCTGGAGAAAATCCTCGAAGAGTGCCGCGAGAACGAAGGTGTGAAGGTGATCGTTTTTTCCGAATGGGAGAAGATGCTCGAACTCGTGCGCGACCTGTGCCGGCGGCTCAAGTTGGGTTTCGCGTGGCACACCGGCTCGGTGCCGCAGCAGAAACGGCGCGCGGAGATCAACGCCTTCAAGACTGACGCCAACTGCCGCGTGTTTCTCAGCACCGACTCCGGCTCGACGGGTTTGAATCTTCAAAACGCCAGCGTGGTCGTGAATTGTGACCTGCCGTGGAATCCGGCAAAACTCGAACAACGCATCGCCCGCGCGTGGCGCAAGCATCAGACCCGCCCCGTCACCGTCATCAATCTGGTTGCGGAGAATACCATCGAGCATCGCATGTTGGAAACGCTCGCGAACAAGCAGGCCCTGTCCGACGGCGTGCTGGACCGGCGCGGCGACCTCGGCGCGATCCCGCTCCGCACCGGCGGCCAGGCGTTTCTCAGCAAGCTGAACCAACTCGTTGGCGAAGCACCCAAGCCGACGGTGGCTGCGGAGTTGAAACCAACGAAGCCGTCGGATCGTCCGCGCGCGTTTGCCGAAGAAGCGCGCCGCCAAATCGGTGCGTCGCTGCTCGCGTGTGAGGAGCGCTTTCCCCGCGAAGGTTCGCATTCGGTGCTCTACGTGGTGGTCGAGGGACAAGCGGCGTTGCATCGGCCACGCCTCGAAGCGTTGCACGCGGAACTGTGCGCGGACTTGGAATCCTTCCCGCCCGTGCGGCTGGAAGTCCTGGATCGCGCCACGCATGAAGCCTTGGAACGGCTGATCGCCGCCGGATTGATTGCGCCCGTCAGCCGTGCGTCGCGTCCCTTGCATCCGGTCGCGGAAACGCCCGCGCCGATGAGCGCGGAGGAATTGGCGCGCGCACAAGCGCATCGCGACCTCGCCGCGCGCAAGCTCAGGATGGCGCGGCTGCTCGCGGGTGGCGGCATGCCCGACGAAGCGCGCGGGCCGCTGCTGGACGCGGCACTGGGGTTATCCCGCGCGTGGGCGGTGGAAAATCGTCTGCCCGAACCGGGCAAATTGGAAGACGCGTTCCAGCCGCCGCTCGCCGCGGCGTGGGGAGCGCCCATGGCCGCGCTTCAAGATTTCGTGAGTCAACCCACTGCCGACGGCCAGGGGTTGATGAAGGCGATGGAAGACAGGTTGAACGCGCGGGATGACTGCCCGTTTTGAAGCGAGCCGGCTTTGCCATGAACTCTTCTCAAGCCAAGCCAGCCGGCAAGCCCAGCGAGATCGTCGTCTTCATGGTTCGGCGCGAGACGGAGTGCGCCGGGTGCGGGCGCGAGTTGTTTGATGGCAATTTGCTGCGCATGGAGGCCAACCGCCCGCTGTGCCTGGATTGCGCCGACCTGGGGCATCTGGAGTTTCTCACGTCAGGCAACACGGCGCTGACGCGCCGGGCCGCCAAGTATTCACCGTTGTGGGCCGTGGTCGTTCGCTGGGCGCGGGCGCGGAAGCGTTATGAGCGACAGGGCATCCTCGTGACGCGGGAAGCCATTGATTGCGCCGAGACGGAATGTCTTGCGGATGAAGAGAGCCGGGCCCGGCGACGCGAACGCGCCGCCGCCCGGCGGGAAGGCGAAGATCGCGAATATGAAGCCGCCGTCGCAGAGAAGTTGAAGGAGATGTTTCCAAGTTGTCCGGCGGAATCCGCGGGGCGCATCGCGGCGTGGACGTGCCGGAAACATTCCGGGCGGGTTGGGCGTTCGGCGGCGGCCAAGGATTTTGATCCGGAAGCGTTGCGTCTGGCGGTCATCGCGCACGTCCGTCACGAGCACACGCGCTACGACGAGTTGCTCATGCAGCATGGTGACCGGCAACAGGCCCGGTCGGAGGTGCGCTCCGGCATTGACCGCGTGCTGTCACAGTGGGAGAACCCCGCTGGGCCGGCCTGACTGCGGCGCTTTCCTGAGTTGGCAAGCCTGCCTCGTCCGGCTTTAATGCGGGCGTGTCGAACTCGAAGCCCCGCGCCAATCAACCCGCCGTTCCCCGCGTCTTGCCCGAAACTTGGAAGGCGTTGATCGCGGCGGCGGCGGACGATTTCAACCGCCTCGCGCCGTGGGAGTGGATGCACGATTCGCACGTCATCGGGCTGCGGCATCCGGTGACGAGGGAGGTGTTGCTCGGCTCGATCCTGGGCCGGTTGCGCCAGGTGGCCGATGGCCAATCCGTGTCCATCGGTGCTCATCCGTGGCTTTCGTCTTCGCTGCGCTTCGACGCGACAAGTAAGCCCTGCTGCCTGCCCGCCGTTCGTGTTGCGAATGGTTGGGTGGAACTGAAGGATCCAATCCGTTGCTCAAACGCTCGCCCACGAGCTGGGCGATGTTCGGCATGTTTCCGGGCCGTTGCGCCGCATCGCGCAAGACAGTGGCGCCGGCGAACTTCAAGAGCTTTGTTCACGCGATTTTCATTTCAAGGAAGCGAAAAACCGCTTTAAGAAGCTGGGGCTGTGAGACACGAATCACACTAATTCCCACGAATGAAATCACCGGCCCGCTAATGACCGCTCAAAGATTTTGCTGCTGCGGTTGACTGTGCGTTGCGGCCGCCTGCCAAAGTTGCACGGAAAACTGCGCGGCGGCTCGGCACGCCCATCTACGTCTGGCAGGATGGCAAAGTGGTGGCGCAGAAACCTTGAAGCCCGGCGGTGAGTTCTTAACCGCTGATGGGCGCAAACGCAGGCTGATGAACTGAAACGTGATTGCGGTCTGCGGCGGAGCGAAAAAAAAACCGGGTCAAGCAGCCAGGGGATGGCGGAGAAACCCGGTGAATTTCGATTAGTTCGGTAGGTTCTTATGGAACTTCGGGTGCCGACCTGAACTGTGGGCCGCACCGTAATCGGCAAATTCTTCAAAGAACATTCCGGCCGGCACCGCAGGCGTTTTCCCGAAATCGCAGAGCCCGCTCATGTCGCTCGGTGTCCGGCTTGGTTGCACGGTGGCATAGAGACTTAAACGCGCCTCCCCGATTCTTGTCATTTACTGACCAGAAGTTGTCTCTTGTTTTGACGCAGATGCACGTTGATGCACGCTGATTCAACCTGTCGCGCCGAAATTTGATGAGGGCGGAAAGCCCGGTGATTCGTGTCAATTCGTGAAATTCTTGTCGGCCTTTTGAACCCGTCGCCACCCGCCGTGCTCGCGCCCGTCGCGGCAGGTCGGTGTTCATCCCAGGCAAAAACCCTTTTCCCGGCACGGGCGGGTTCCTTACTCTCCGCGCATGGCTTTCCGAATTCATGACAGCGTGGTGCGCGGTGAGATTGACAATCGTGTCAAGGGAATCGTGCGCGGCAAAGTCTGGATTCACGGTTGTGCCAAGCCGCTCGCGCTCGAACTCAAGGGCAACGCGTGGCCCGACCTCGCGGGCTGCCTGCTCACCTTCACCAATCCGCTCAAGCGCATCGCGCATCCGCATCTCGATTCGCTCGATCCGGTCCAGCGCGGCACGATAGGCGACCTCACCGCATCGCGGAAGGTGCGGGTCATGGAGATTCCCATGCCGGACGCTTACTTGATGAAGAAACGTGGCGAACACGTTCCCGAGCACATGGCGAACTGTCTTTACCTCGAATGGTTCGGCGAGGCGAACGGGCGCGTGGTGATCGAGAGCGCGGATTACGAGCTCCAGATTTCCGCGCCCGAGTGGCGATTGACGTCAGCGGAGGACGCCGACCGCGCGAAGCAGGCCGAGGCGGGCATGAAAGATTTCATGCGGCGGCTCACCGAAGGGATTGATCAACACAAGCGCGGCCAGAAAGCTCCGGAAGCGGACTGGGACGAGCATGATTACGAGAAGTTTCTCAAAGAGTCCGACGCGCGCACCAAGAAATACGGCGAGCTGCTCGACAAATACGGCCACTCCGACGAGGCCCACGAAAAAATCGCGAAGGAAATGGGCTGGCTGAAGGAACTCACGCCCGAGGAAGCCGAGGAAGAAGACCGGCGCATCGAGGAAATCAACGCCGCCTGCGAGGCGGCGTTGGATGAACCCGAGCCGGAGCCGGACCCGCATCGCGAAGGGATTGATTGGATTCGCGACAAGCACGGGCACCTCCACCACCCGCTCCAGCATCGGTGTTCGGAGCGCATGATGAAATTTTGGAAACTGGTGGACAAACTCAAGGGGAAGAAATCCGAGGACAAAGACCTCGGGCAATTCATCGGCGAATGGATGACCACCGGCGCGAAGCTGGCGGGTGCGCTCAATGGCATCGCGCAGGATCGGCACGAGCCGGACGCGGCCTTCACCGTTGCGTATCTCAAGCGGGCGCTCGATCACCTGCACAAATCCCAGGCCGGCCTCGAAGCCGTCGCGCCGAAAAAACTATTGCCGGACAAAGCCATCGCCGAGGCGCGCAAGGAGTTGTTTGAAATCCGCGAGGGCATCCTCAAGTTGATGGACGAATTTCGCGGACGGAGATAGGCGACCCGGCCGGTCTCAATTCATTCCACCCGGTCTCGGATGGTTTCGCCCCGCCGCTCCGATGCCGCGATAGGCGAGGAGAAAATAAACGAACACCACTGCCACTGTCGCCGCCAGTCCGCCCCAGAACCACGACCAGTTTGTTCCGGGCGACCGCGCACACGCGGCGAACCACCAGCCCGTGCCGAGGTAGCCGAGGAGATTGCCCACGCCGCCGTTCATCAGCGCCATCAACGCCTGCGCTCGCGCCCGCCACGCAGCTTCGACCCGCTGGTCCAGATAAATTTGAGCCGTGATGAACACGAGCGCGAACGACGCGCCGTGTAACACCACGCCCGCCAGCAACCACGCCTTGCCGTTGATGGCGCTCAACGCGAACCGCACCACGCCGAGACCGAGACCGCACGCGAAAATCCATTTCAACCGCCATCTCACCAACAATCCACCGAGCAGCAACATCGCGAGAATCTCCGTGATCTGGCCGAGACTCATCCACGCGCTCGTGCGCGTGAAGCCGAGTTCGCGCAGGTGCGGCGGCGCATAGGGATAAAAGCCGCACAGCGGAATCGAGAACAAGGCGACGGTGATGAACACCACGCGATGATCGGGATGCTTCAGCAACGCCAGCGCGTCCCAACCCAGCCGCTGCCGCCATGTCAGGTGTTCGGCGGACTTCGGCGTTTCCAGATCGGGCAGGAAGAAAGTGAACGCGCACACCAGCAGCCACATCACCGCGCCGCTGAATCCCGCCAGCGTGGACGCGTCCGCGCCCAGCGCGCTGATGAGCCAGCAACCCACCATCCAGCCGAACGTTGCCACCGCGCGGATCGGGCCGAACTCCTGCTTCGCGTCCGCGAGCCGAGCGAAAACAATCGTCGAGGAAATGCTCCACGTCGGCGACGAGCACAACGCGTGCAGTTGGATCAACGCGAGCACGAGCCACGGTGGCCAGTGCAATTTGATCGCTGTGCAAGCCAGCGCCATCGCCACCGCCGTGGCCAGCGCGAGGCCGCGCAACACTTTCACCGGCGACGCGTGGCGGTCGGCCATCGCGCCGAAAATGAGCGGCGAGACGAACGCCGCCAGCGCCGAGCACGCGAAGGCGAGCGGCTTGAGGTCATGGAGTCCGTGCGCGTCGAGAATGTTGCTCAACGGCACGAACCACATCCCGAGCGCGCTGCCTTGAATGAAAAACAGCGCGACGAGTTCGAAGTATTCGGCTTTGCGCAACGCCCTCAGCACGCGCAGAGGGGACACGTTCGCGCCGCGAATTTCAAGTTCGGAAGGTCGGCGCGAACCGCTTAATCGTAATCTTCATCTTAATCTTAATCGTGTTGGCCGGATTACGATTAAGATGATGATGAAGAGTAAGACCCAACTCTCCTCCGCTTCGCAATCTCGGTAGTCTTTCGATTTGACCGATGGCCGGGTCCGGAGTATAAGCATCGAACTATATGCGCCCTCTGAAATCCCTCGCGGGCAAGCTCATCTGCGCTTGCATCACCCTCGTTTCCATTTTGCTGCCGGCACTGGCTTGGGCCAACCCGCCCGACGCCGTGCTCGACGAAACCCACGCCAAGGTCAAAAACGTGATGGCCCTCCAGCACGAGATCACCGGCGATTTGATGAAACTCGAACCGGTCCTCGGCACGGCCATCGGCGCGGACGCCGCGGGCGAGCCGGAGTTGATCGTGTTCGTGGACGAAGCCGGCAACGGCACCGCCGATGTCGTGCGCGCTTTGCCGCCGAAGCTGCGCGGTGCGGGAGTGCGCGCGGAATTGACCGACAAATTTCGCGCGTTCAAAGGCAAGCCCGGCAGCGGCGTGAGCCACAAGGCGAAACAGACCCCGCCCATCCAGCTCGGCACGAGCGGTGGCTGGCGCACGGACCTCGCCAACGGCTATTGCTGCGGTGGCACGCTCGGCTCGCTCATCCAGGTCAACAGCGTCCAATACATCCTCAGCAATTATCACGTCTTCGAGTCCGACATTGTGGCGGGCGGCAACGGCATCGTGGCCACCACGGGCGATGCGGTCATTCAGCCGGGACTCATTGACGTGAATTGCAGCGCCTCCGGCGCGCAGAACGTCGGCACGCTCGTCAAAGTCAGTTCGCTCCCCACCTCCAACGTGGATTGCTCCGTCGCGCAAGTCGTGTCCGGCATGGTCCGCAGCGACGGCGCGATTCTCGAAATCGGCACGCTGTCCTCGCAAACCGTCGCCGCGTTTATCAATCAAGCGGTGAAGAAAAGCGGGCGCACCTCCGGCCTCACGCGCAGCAGAATCTCCGGCTTGAACGCCACGATCAGTGTCGCCTACGACAACGAATGTGCTGGCGGCGCTGCGTTCACAAAAACCTACACCGGCCAGATTGTCGTCGCGAACAGCGGCAGCGGCTTCCTGAACGGCGGCGATTCTGGGTCACTGATGGTCGAAGACATCGCCACCAATCCACACGCCGTGGGCCTGCTTTACGCCGGCAGCAGCACGACGGCGATCGCCAATCCCATCGGCCAGGTGCTCACATTTCTCGGCGGAAAGCTTGGCGGCACGGCCATAATGGTCGGGAATTGACCGCGCGGGTTAAAGTTTTCTCAACACCCGCTGGCGGATTCGCGAGCGGGTGTTTTCATTTCATTTGTGAGTCATGGAAAACAAAAACTGCGGCGCGCCATCACCATCAGCGCGGCGGCGCTGCTCATCGGCTGCCAATCCTCGATGACCTCGAAGAATTCTTCTGCTCCGCCGCGCGACATCAACGCCGTGCTCGCCGCGCACGACCAAGAGTTGCTGGCGATTCCCGGCGTCGTGGGTGTTTACGTCGGCGCGCAAGAAGACGGACGCACGCAATGCCTGAAGGTGATGTTGTCGCGCGCGACAGCGGAGAACCAACGCGCCATCCCGCGCCAACTCGAAGGCTATTCCGTCGTGACGGAAGTGACCGGCGAAATCCGGCCGCTCAAAAGATGATGGTCTCGGGCCCGAAGTCCCCCGGCAATTTTCCAATGGCTTCGCCGTCAAATCGAATGTTGCCGCGCCGGGGGTTTTGCTACGCTCGGGATGTGCCCAGTCGCATCGCCAGCCGCCGTTTGCGCCGGAGCGTTTCCCTTCGCGGACCGCTTGCGGTCCTGCTTTGCGCGCTGCCCGTGGCGATGGCTTCCGGCGCGGACCCGGCGAAGGTGGATTTCAATTTTCAAATCCGTCCGCTGCTCTCGGATCGTTGTTTTGCCTGCCACGGCCCGGACGAGAAGGCGCGCAAGAAAAAGCTCCGGCTCGACACGCGCGAGGGTTTGTTCAAGGAACTCGAAGACGGAATGGCGGTGGTGAAACCCGGTGACCTCGCGAAGAGCGAACTCGTCCGCCGCGTCTTCGCGACGGACGACGACCAGATGCCGCCGGAGAAATCGAATCTCAAGCTGACCGTCGCAGAAAAGGATTTGCTCAAGCGCTGGGTTGCGCGGGGCGCGGAGTATAAGTCCCATTGGTCGTTCAATCCGGTCGAGAAGGTTTCACCACCGAAACCGCGCGACGCGAAGTGGGCGCGCAATCCCGTTGACTCATTCGTGCTGGCGAAAATTGAGAGCGAGAAGTTGAGACCCGCGCCGGAAGCTTCGCGTGAAACGTTGCTCCGCCGCCTCGCGTTGAATCTCACCGGCCTGCCGCCGACGTCACAAGAGATTGATTCCTTTCTCAAAGACAAATCACGCGATGCCTACGAGCGCGTCGTGGAAAAATATCTGGCCTCGCCCGCGTATGGCGAACGCATGGCGCTGGACTGGCTCGATCTCGCGCGTTACGCCGACACTTACGGCTACCAGAGCGACGTGGAGCGCGACATGTCGCCGTGGCGCGATTGGGTCATCCGCGCCTTCAACGATAACCTGCGCTACGATGATTTTCTCCGCTGGCAGATCGCCGGCGATCTGTTGCCGAACGCGACGCGCGAACAAAAGCTCGCCACGGCCTTCAATCGTCTGCATCGCCAGACGAACGAAGGCGGGAGCGTGGAGGAAGAGTTTCGCGCGGAATATATTTCCGACCGCGTGAACACCTTCGGCACCGCGATGCTCGGCCTCACGCTCGGTTGCGCGCGCTGTCACGATCACAAATACGACCCCGTCACGCAGCGCGATTACTATTCGCTCGCGGCGTTCTTCAACAACATTGACGAGTCGGGACTTTACTCGCACTTCACGCGCGCCACGCCCACGCCGACGCTGTTGCTCTGGCCCGAGGGGAAGGAGAAACAACATGGCGAGTTGAAAATGCAGATCGCCGGCGCGGAAGCGAAGTTGCAAGAAACCGCGCGCGACGCCGGAAAAGAATTTCAGAAATGGCTCGGGTCGGACGGGGAAATCTCCCAGCCGCAGCCCATCGCCCGATTCCAATTTGATTCGGTGACGAACCACACTACGCCGGACAGCGTTTCGGCGAACGTCGCCCGGCTTGAAGACGGGCCGGTGCTGGTGGCCGGAGCGCCGAGCACCGCCTCGGCTCGAACCGAACGCAACAACCAACTGGCCGAGACGGTGCTCGGCGCTCCGACGAACTTCGCGCTCCAGTTCAGCGGCGACAACCAGGTCGTTTGCAAGGGCGTGGGGGATTTCAAACGCACCGACGCGTTCTCGTTCGCGCTCTGGCTCAAGCCGGCCGAAGTGCACGACCGCGCGGTGATCCTGCATCATTCGCGCGCGTGGACGGACTCGGCCAGTCGCGGCTACGAACTTGTGCTGGATCATGGCAAACCGTTCTTCGGCCTGATTCATTTCTGGCCGGGCAACGCCATCGCCGTGCGCGCGAAGGAAGTGTTGCCCACCAGCGAGTGGTCGCAAATCGTCGTGACCTACGATGGTTCAAGCCGCGCGGCGGGCATCCAGCTTTTCCTCAACGGCACGCGAATGGAAACCGAAGTCGTGCGCGACCATCTTTACAAAGACATCGTCCATCGCAAGGAATGGGGCGACGCGGAGGTGGGCGGCATTCACCTCGCACTCGGTGCGCGCTTTCGCGACAACGGATTCAAGAATGGGTTGCTGGATGACGTGCAGGTGTTTGATGTGGCGCTGACGGCGGCGGAGGTGGAGTTGGCGGCGCGCGGCACTCCGGGCCGCAGCCCTACCGCACTCGAGATCGCTGCGGCCCGGAGTGCCGCGCTCCAATACTTCCTCGCGCGCAAGCACGAGCCTTATCGCGCGGCGCTCGCCGAACTGAAAAAACTTCGCGAGCAGGAAAACGCGCTCGTCAACGACGTGCCGGAAATCATGGTGATGGACGAAATGCCGCAGCGCCGCGTCTCGCACCTGCTCAAGCGCGGCGCTTACGACGCGCCGGGCGATGAGGTCCAGCCCGAGACGCCCGCGAAGGTTCTGGAGTTTCCCGCGACCGCGCCGCGCAATCGCCTCGGCCTCGCGCAATGGCTCACCGACCGGCGCAATCCACTCACCGCGCGCGTGGTGGTGAATCGTGTTTGGAAAACGCATTTCGGCCGCGGCCTCGTTGCCACGCCGGAAGATTTTGGAAGTCAGGGAAGATTGCCATCGCATCCGGAATTGCTGGACTGGCTCGCGGGCTGGTTGATGGACAACGGGTGGGACGTGAAAGCGTTGCATCGTTTAATCGTTACATCGGCCACGTTTCGGCAATCGTCGCGTGCGCCGCGCGAACTCGTGGAGCGCGATCCGGAAAACCGCCTGCTCGCGCGCGGGCCGAAGATGCGTTTGCTGGCCGAGCAGATTCGCGATGGCGCGCTGGCCGCGAGCGGGTTGTTGAATCGCTCCCTCGGCGGACTGAGTGTGAAACCATATCAGCCGGCGGGTTTGTGGGAGCAATCCGGCACCGGCAAAACCTACACCCAGGATCACGGCGAGAAACTATACCGCCGCAGCCTCTACACCTTCTGGCGGCGCACCGCACCGCCGGCTTCGATGCTGACGTTCGACGCCCTCACGCGCGAAGTCTGCACCGCCAAACGCGAGACCACCGCCACGCCGCTGCAATCCCTGGTGCTGCTGAACGACCCGCAATTCATCGAGGCGGCGCGCGTGCTCAGCGAGAAGTTGTTGAAACAATTTCCGAACGACGAAGCGAAGCGGAACGGTGAAGCCTTCCGCGAATTGACCGGCCGTCTGCCGGACAGAACGGAAACTAAAATCCTGCGCCAGCTTTTCAGCGAGCAGAAGAATTTATTTACGAAGGACGACGAAAGCGCGAAGAAATTGTTGAGCACCGGCGAATCGAAGTGGGACGAGTCGTTGCCGCGCGCCGACTTCGCCGCGCTGACGACGCTGGTGAGCGCGATCATGAACTTCGACGAATTTGTGGTGGAAAAATGAAGGCGGGATGCGGGATACGGGGTGCGCGTGGAAACCTGTTTGGCAAATGGACAGTCAAACTCTAAAGCGATTATGAACTATACCGACTTGGAAATCTGGCAGTTGGCTCGCAAAGCCACGACCGACATTCACAAGATGACGATCAGCAAGCTGCCGAAGTTTGAGATGTATGAAACCGGCAGTCAAATCCGCCGGTCGGTGAAATCAATCCGCTCGAACATTGTGGAAGGATTTGGCCGCCGTCGCTACAAACAGGAATACCTGCGCTTTCTGGTTTTTGCCCACGCCTCGTGTGATGAGACGATTGACCATCTTCTGACCTTGAAGGACTGCGAGTCACTCACGGATGATGATCTGTTCACCCGGTTGAACAGCCTGCTCGACGAACTTGGCCGAAAGCTCAATCGCTTTATCCAATCGGTCGAAGAACAACACCAAAGCCCGAAGTGAATTCCATCCCGCATCCCGCATCCCGTATCACGCATCTATGAATTCCATCTGCACCGGACCATTGTCCGCCGCCGGACTTTCGCGGCGCGGGTTTCTCAATCGCTTCGGCATGGGATTGGGCGGCGTGGCGCTGGCCAATCTGATTTCACCGGCGAACTTGTTTGCCGCCACGCGCGGCCCGGATCACGGGATTCTCAACGGTCAGCTTCATTTTCCCGCGAAGGCCAAGCGCGTGATTTATCTTTTCATGGCGGGCGGGCCGTCGCAGATCGAGACGTTCGACTACAAGCCGGTGCTCAATCAGCGCAACGGCGAGCAGTTGCCGGCGTCGGTGCGCATGGGCCAGCGGCTCACCGGCATGTCGGGCAATCAATCGTCGCTGCCGCTGGCGGGTTCGAAGTTTGGATTCAAACAATACGGCAGGAACGGCACATGGGTTTGTGATCTGTTGCCGCACACGGCGAAGGTCGTGGACGAGTTATGCATCGTGCGTTCGGTGTTCACCGAGGCGATCAATCACGATCCGGCGATCACCTTTTTGCAAACCGGCTCGCAGATTTCCGGGCGGCCCAGCATCGGGTCGTGGGTTCACTACGGCCTCGGCACCGACAACGAAAATCTGCCGTCGTTCGTCGTGCTCATCACGCCGGGCAAGGTGGATCAGCCGCTGTACGCGCGGTTGTGGGGCAGCGGTTTTTTGCCGGCGCAACATCAGGGCGTGCAATTTCGCAGCGGCAAGGATCCGGTTTTGTATTTGAGCAATCCCGACGGCGTGACGACGGCGAGCCGCCGGCTGTTGCTGGATCGCTTGAAAGATTTGCACGCGCACGCGGCGCAGAAATCCGGCGACGCCGACGTGGACGCGCGCATCGGGCAGTATGAGATGTCGTATCGGATGCAGACGAGCGTGCCGGAGGTGATGGATTTGTCGAAGGAGACGGAGGCGACGTTCGAGCTTTACGGGCCGGACGCGAAGAAGCCGGGAACGTTCGCGGCGAATTGTCTGCTCGCGCGGCGGCTCGCGGAGAAGGGCGTCAAATTCATCCAGCTTTATCATCAAGGCTGGGATCAGCACGGCGGGTTGCCGAAGGGAATTTCCGTCCAGTGCAAAGAGACCGATCAGGCGAGCGCGGCGCTCATCACGGATCTGAAACAGCGCGGGATGCTCGACGACACGTTGGTGATCTGGGGCGGCGAGTTCGGGCGCACGAGCTATTCGCAGGGCAAACTGACGGCGGACGACTATGGCCGCGATCATCATCCGCGGTGTTTCTCAATGTGGCTGGCCGGCGGCGGCGCGAAGCCGGGAATGGTTTACGGCGAGACGGATGATTTCAGCTATAACGTCGCGAAGGACGGCGTTCACGTTCACGATTTTCAGGCGACGATGCTGCGCCTGATGGGAATTGATCACGAACGGCTCAATTACTTTTTCCAGGGCCGAAGATTCCGGCTGACGGATGTGTTTGGAAAAGTCGTCGAGCCGTTGCTGGCGTAGGAGCGCCGAGCACCGCCTCGGCAAGTTTCAAGACGACATTCGAATCGAGCCGAGACAGTGCTCGGCGCTCCAAAAAAAAGCCCGGCTCAAGCGAGCCGGGCTTTGCAATTTCAACGTTGCGTCGAGACTAGCGCCGCGACATGAACAACCGCAGCACGTACCACAGCATCAACGCGACGGAGGCGAATAGTTCGAGTGACGCCGCTACGTAACGGTCCTCCGAGTAGTGATGCAGGACGTTCGACGTGTCGTAGAGAATCGCCGCGCCGGCGAGCGCGATCATGCCGACCGAAAAATAAGTTCCGAGTTGAAAACCGAAGATCGCCCCGGCCACGATCAGCACGAGCGCGATGATGCCGCCCCACATCAGGATGCCGCGCAGGAAGGAGAAATCCTTGCGCGTGACGAACACAATCGCCGTCAGCGCGGCGAACCCGAGGAACGTCACCATCGCCGCGCTGCCGATGGCACCGGGCGCGAATCTTTCCGCGAGATATAGCAGCGGCACAAAAATGATGGATTGGCCGACCACGTAGAACGCGAGTCCGGCGTATTGCGCGGCTTTGGATTCAGCCGAGTGCGCCACGCTGCGGGCCAGCCACGAGATGACGACGAACCCGCCGAGCACCAGCAGCCACGAGGTTCCGAGCATCGCCTTCGCCATCGGTTCGGCGTAGCCCAGCTTGAACAGCATCACCTCGATCAGCGTGAAGGCCAGGATCGCGCCGAACAGGTGCGAGTACGTGCGCGAGACGAAACGACCGCGGGCGTGATCGTCCAGCTCGGCGACCGGGATGGGTTGCGGATAACTTTGTGAGTTCATGTTTTTTGTGGTCAGGCGTGGCGGGATTTCACGGGAGGCTTCCTCAGCAACTCTCATTCAAAATCCGAACGTCTCGCGGCGCTACGGCCTGTTACCGTAGCGGACATTAACAAGACGACGCGAACTGTCAATCGGAACGCCAGATCGGTGGTGGTACGGGGTGTGATTAAAAACGGGTGAGGGCATTCTGGACTGCGGTGGCAAGTCGGACGCGACACCGCTTTGGCACCGACGACGGCGAGGGCAATGAGCCACCCGCCCCGTGCGCTCGAAAGCGGTGTCGCGTCCGACTTGCCACCGCAGTCCAAAAATACCGCCACCACCCGCTCACCCTCTCCCGCCTTTAATCGCACCCAGAACAATTGCCAAAATTCATTTCCGGATAAGCGGGGAAACATTCAACATCGAACACCGAAGGTGCGGTGATGGCGCGCTTGGACGTTGGGAGTTGAGTGTTGAGCGTTGAATGTTTCGGAAATTAGTTCTGGCAACCGTTCTATTGCCCAATTTTAGTTGTAGGGCACGACGTGAGGAGTGCCTGGCCAAACGACTCGTCACCTCGTCGCCTACAATTCAGGGGCCTACAAATCAGGGGACGACTGAGCCGAAAATGACTTCACAACGCCGCGCAATCCCGCTTTCATTCCCCGAACCAGCGCAATGAAAGCCATCATCATCGGAGCGGGACGCGGACGGCGGTTGATGCCCACGACGGCGGACACGCCGAAGTGTTACGCGGAAATCCAAGGCCGGCGGATGCTGGACTGGGCGTTGCGTGCGTTTGCAGGCGCGGACGTGAAGGACATCTGTTTCATCGGCGGCTACCAGATTGACAAGGTGCGGCGCGATTATCCGCAATTCACTTTCCGGCACAATGACAACTGGGAGAACAACAACATCCTGCTCTCGTTGATGTACGCGGAAGATTTAATGGCCGATGGATTCGTGTGCTGCTACTCGGATATTCTTTTCACGAGCGACGTGGTGAAGCGGGTGTTGAATCATCCGTCGGACATCGCGTTGAGCGTGGACACGCGCTGGCTGGAACGTTACGTGCATCGCACGCAGCATCCGCCTGATGACGCGGAAAAAGTCACGGTGCTCAACGGCAGCGTGACGCGGGTGCATCGCGGTATCGAACCGAAAGCCGCGCACGGCGAATACACGGGCATCGCGAAGTTCACGGCGGGTGGCGCGGGCAAGCTGCGCGAACACTTTCACGCGGCGCGGAAAAAGTTCGCGGGCAAACCGTTCCGCGAGGCGGCGGTGTTCGAGAAGGCGTATTTCATCCATCTGCTGCAGGACATGATTGAAGCCGGCACGCCGATGGCGCACGCGGACACGCCGGGGAATTACATGGAAGTGGATACGCAGCAGGATTTCGAACTCGCGCAGAAAAACTGGAAGGGCGAATGATTTTTCAACCACGGATGGACGCGGATGCACACGGATGGGAAAGGGGCGCGGGCTTCCGCCCGCTTCGCGAGTCTCGTTCGGAGTTCCGCCTTCAGGCGGCTTCGTGGTGGGCGACGTTGGAATCCAAACCCGGACCGCCTGAAGGCGGGACTCCGAACATCCGTGTCCATCCGTGTCCATCCGTGTCCATCAGTGGTTAAAAATCTTTTATGAGCAAACTTCTTTTCCCCTCGTCGGTCGTCGGCTCGCTGCCGCGACCGGCGTTCGTGCTCGATCTCATCAACGACCGCCCGCCGTTGCCGCCGGAAACTTACGAGCGCGAGATGCAGGCGGCGGTGCGCTACGCGGTGGCGATGCAGGAGCACGCGGGGATTGACGTCGTCACGGACGGCGAGTGGTGGCGCAAATCATACATCGGGGTCATCGCGGAACTGGCGCATGGATTTGAGCTCGGCACGGCGGCGGATGGACGGCCGTGGACGATTGTGACGAACAAGCTCGCGCCGAAGAAACCGGGCTTCATCGCCAATGAAGTCAAATTCCTCAAGACCATCACCACGAAACAAATCAAATCCACCCTGCCCTCACCCGCGTTGCTCGGCGAGCGGATGTGGGACGCGGACAAGTCGGCGAAGGCGTACCCGCGGCGAAACGATTTCGTCCGTGACTGCGTTCCGATTCTGCGGCGGGAACTGGAATTGATTCGCGACGCCGGCGCGGACATCGCGCAGATTGACGATCCGCATCTTTGCCTGTTCGTGGACCCGGACGTGCGCGCGAAGTATTCCGATCCGAACGTCGCGGCTGCGTTTGCCGTGGACATGTTGAACGAAGTCGTCAGCGGCGTGAGCGGCATCAAGATCGCCGTGCATCTCTGCCGTCGCGCCGGGGCGCGGGTGCGCGGGGAACTTTCGCATGGCGGCGGCTACGGGCCGATTATTCCGCTGCTCAATCGGCTCAAAGTCCATCACCTCACGATGGAGTTCACGTCGCCGCAAGCCGGCGACATGGCGGTGTTCAAGGAACTGCGCGAGGATCTGGAGATCGGCCTCGGCTGCGTGGATGTGACGCCGGGGAAGATTGATTCCGCCGAGACCATCGCCAGCCGCGTGCGCAAGGCGCTGGAGTTTCTCGCGCCCGAACGCGTCACGTTGAACCCGGATTGCGGCTTCGCGCCCGGCTCGGGCGCGGTGGTGAACCTGGACGAGGCTTACCGCAAACTTTGCAACGAAGCGGAGGCCGCGCGGATGTTGCGCGCGGAGTGCGGCTGAACGCGCAGCCCGGATCAACGAAAAGACATGGCGCGGTGAAGCCGCAACCGAAGGAGTGCGGAAATTATTCCGCTTCGGCTCCCGACCCCGTTTGGGCTGGGAAATGTTTTGATGCCGCCAAACCCTCGGACGTTGAAGCGGAATAAATTCCGCGCTCCGGATCCTCGAGCGCCAGATACAAGTCCGGCTCGCCTTCGTGAGTTCGCGCCGGCGGGGAATTTCTTTGAACCAATCGCCGCGGGCGCAGTCCAATGCCGGGAAAATAAGCGTGCAAACAAGTGGGGCGCTGAATAGGCTATAATTTATGGACTTGCTGGAGTACTGGAATTTGCAGGAGAAACCGTTTGAGCCGACGTGGGATACACGGTTTTTCTTCCAGAGCCGCGACCACGATGAGGCTTTGAACCGCTTGAGCTTTCTGGTCGGCGAACAAACGATGCTTTTCGGCATGATGACCGGCGAGATCGGTTGCGGAAAAACCCTGACGCGGGCGGTCTTCACGCAGCGGCTGGACCCGCGGCGCTTCGCGGTGGTGACGCTGGAGAATTCGAGTTTTACCTTCACGGAACTGATCGGCCTCGCGCTCGAAGACCTCGACGGAAATCCCACTGACGCCGCGCAGACCAAATATGGCCGCGTGGAGCGGTTGAAAAAAGCCGCGGAACGCGTTCACGCCGAGCGACGGCATCTGGTTTTGATTTTCGACGAGGCGCAGGAAATGGCCGCCACGACGTTGAACGAATTGAAGCTGCTCACGAATTTGAACCAGCCGGGGAAGCATTACCTCACGATCATTCTCGTCGGCCAGCCGGAGTTGCGCGGCGTGGTGGCGAAACTGCCCGCGATCAACCAGCGGATCAGCCTGCGGTTTCATCTCAACTCGCTCGATCTCGAAGACTCGATCAATTACATGCGCCACCGGATCAAGGTCGCGGGCCATCCCACGGGGGAGTTGTTTCCGCCGGACGCGGTCGAGCGGGCGTTTCAGATTTCGCTGGGGGTGCCGCGCGAATTGAACCGCATCGCCAAGCTCTCGCTCGAATACGCGTGGATCAAGGAATTCGAGACCGTGAATCTGAAAGCGGTGGAAGCCGTTTACCGCGATCTGCAACGACACCAGAATCTCCCCAAAGCATGAGCGCCCCGGATGATTTCAGTTTTAGCGAGCGCAACAAACGCGCGAAGTCCACGGTGAACGCGCCGCCACCCGGCGCGGAGGCCGGACCGCAACCGCCCCCGCGCGATGTGCCGCCGCCGCCGCGGGATTTCTATCCGCCGCCGCGCGAATTTCTGCCGCCACCGCCCGCGGAAGCACCGAAAAAAAGCGGGGCGACGATGACGAAGCTGAATTTGAACTGCCGATTGATCCATGGCGGCTGGTGACGGCGCTCAAGACGCGCTGGCGCTGGATGGCCATTGCCGGGGCGGCCTGCCTCGTGGTCGGTGCCGTGGCCGGCTATCTGCAATCAAGTTTCAAACTCCGCGTGACGCTGATCCAAAACGATGTCACGGCGACCTTTGAAGCGGGCGGGAACACCGGGGAAACGTACAAGCCGCATCAGTTGAGCGCGCAAACGTTGATCAGCCTGATGGAATCGCAGAAAATCCGGCAGCAAGTCAGCGTCAAGGCTCGACCGGCGGTGTCGGCGCGCGAGTTGGAAAAACGCGTCACCGTGCAGCCCGAGCGGAGCACCGATCTCGTGCATCTGCTGGTCTCGGGCAAGAACCGGGAGGACCTCGTGGACCTGGCAAACCTGTATGCGAACGAAATCGTGCAGATGTCTCAGGTCGTGCAGCTCGCGGACTTGAGCCGCATGGCGAAGTTTTATCAGGACAAACTGTCCGAGGCCTTCGACGAGATCGAAAAGGTCAACAAAGAATTGGAGGCTTTCAAATCGCTGACGGGACTGTTCGAGCCGGACGCGGAAACCCAGGCCTACATGAAACAACTCGCTGATTTGATCGCGCGCATCGAGAACGCGCGGCTGGAGTCGCAAGTCACCAGCCTGAAAATGACGAATCTGGAACAGGATGTTTTGCTGCAAAACCCGTACACGGAAAAACTGGAGACGGCGCGGGAAGAATTGCGTAAGCTGCTCAACGATTACACGCCGGCCTTCCCGCGCGTCCAAACCAAGCAGGATGAAGTTGCCGCGCTGGAAAAAATGGTGCTCATGCAGAGCACCAACACCTCGTCGCGGGCGAACCTTGCCTCCGGGCCCTATGCCGCGCGCCGGGCGGAATTGAAGACGCAAAAAGACACGTACGAAAAACAAATCGTCGAACTCGAAAAATCCAAGGTTGACCTGCACAAGCGAATGACCGGCATCTCGGAACACAGCACTCGCTACGCGCTCCTGAAAACCCGGCTCGACTCGCTCCGCAAGACTACCGAGAACCTCTCAGCCCGCCAGCGCGAAACCAAGTTGTATCAGGACAACTCGGCCGGTTATTACCGCGTCTTCGCGCCGGCGACGCTCTGGGACATTGACGGGCGATCGCGCTGGATGAAGATGCTGCTGCTCGCACTGGGTGCGGCCGTGTTCGGTATCCTCGGCGCGGCGGCGGTGATCGTCGTCGCCGAAATCGCGGATGACCGGTTAAAAACCGGCCCCGATGTGAAACGCGTGACCGGCCTACCGTTGCTGGCGACGCTCAGTGATTTGAACCAGATGACGCCCGCCGAACAGGAGACGTGGGCGTTCCGGGCGTGGACGGCGTTGTCCGGCCAGTTGAGCCGCTCGGCGAATCACGGCATGGTGTGCGGGTTCATTTCCTCGACGCATGGCGAAGGGCGCACGACGTGGATCAATCTGCTCGTGGACGCCGCCAGCCAGCGCGGGCTGCGGGTGTTGACGATCAGCACGCGACCGTCGCCAAGTGATCTGGAGGAGATGGACAAGGCCGCGGCGGAGTCGGAAAAGCAATTTGGCGAAGCCGTGGCCGAGGCGATGTCCGAGGCGGCGCCGCAACTGCCCGTGTCCGCCGTGATGATGACGGCGCAGGCGCTGGCGTTCCCGGCGGAGGTGACGCAAAAATTTTCCGGGCCCAACGCGCTGCCGTCGGCGCACATTGCGCTGCCCGGCTGGGTGTGGAACCTGGACCGGCGGCGGCAATTTCAGCGCGCACTCGCGCATTGGCGTTCCATCGAGAATATGGTATTGCTCGTGGAGTTGCCCCCGGCATCCGTACCGGAAGCGGTGTTGTTGGCAGAGAACCTGCCACAAATCATCTGGCTGGTGGACAGCGGCCGGCCGCGGGCGCGCGAGACGCGGCAGCAGTTGGAAACGTTGCGCCACGCCAAATGCCGGATGGTCGGCGCGGTGTTGAATCATGAACCGGAATCCGTTTTGAAACTATGAAAACGAACCTGCGATTAAAGATCGGTCTGGCCGCGCTGGCAATAGCGCTGGCGGTTGGGAACCTCTCCGCGGCGGATGAAACGGCCACGCTTTCCGCGTCCAGTCCCGCGAAACGCGCCAAGTGGCAGGAGCGCTTGACGCTGGGGCCGGGCGACGTGCTGAGTTTCTCGCTGTTCGAGGCGCCGGAATCCAAGCGCGACGACGTGGCGGTCGGGCCGGACGGGCGCGTGAGTTTCATGCAGGCGCAGGACGTGGTGGCCACGGGACTGACGATCGACGAGTTGCGCGCCAAGCTGGACACGGAACTGGCGAAGTATCATCGCAACCCGCGCACGATCATCACGCCGTCGGCCATTCGCAGTAAAAAATATTACGTGCTCGGCGCCGTGACGCAAAAGGGCGTGTTCTCGCTGGACCGGCCAACGACGGTGATCGAGGCGCTCGCGAAGGCCGGCGGGCTGGAGACGGGCATGTACGAGCGCAGCACCGTCGAGACCGCGGACCTTTCGCACAGTTTCATCGTGCGGCAGGGCAAGCGGCTGCCCGTGGACTTCGAGAAACTATTTCAGCAGGGCGAACTGGCGCAGAACATCGCCCTCGAGCCGGATGATTATCTTTATTTTCCGTCGTCGAGTCAGAACGAGATCTTCGTGCTGGGCGAAGTCGCGGCGCCGGGCGCGCTGGGTTTCAAACCGAACGCGAGCATCATCGCGGCGATCACGGAGCGCGGCGGTTTTTCCGACCGGGCGTATCGTCAGCGCGTGCTGGTGGTGCGTGGGTCGTTGAACAAGCCGGAAACGTTCGTGCTCAACGCGAAGGAAATGCTCGCAGCCAAGACGCCCAATTTCAGACTTCAGCCGAAGGACATCGTCTATGTCGCGGCACGGCCGTGGATCAAGGCGGAGGAATTGCTGGAGGGCGCGACGTCATCGTTTGTGCAGGCGGCGGTCGTGACGTGGACTGGAATCCACGCGACGCCAAGACCGTGAACTGTGGAGATCAAAGCCTATGAAAAAAAATCTTCTTTCGAGCAGCGCGGTCGTTGCGCTGGCGTTTCTTGCCGGGTGCCAGTCGCCGCCGCAGTTCAAACCGCTGGATGACGCCACCGCCGCCCGCCCCGTTGCGCAAGTGGAAAAAGTGACGCGGACCGCGATCACTGATCTGCTCCAGCCGCCGACGGATTTGTTCACACTCGGACCGGGCGACCGGATTGAAATCGAGATTCTTGGCACGCCCACGTCGCGCAGCACGACACCGGTGGGGCCGGATGGAAAAATTTATTTTCATCTCCTGGCCGGGCTGGATGTCTGGGGTCTGACGCTCGCGCAAACGAAAGCTTCGCTGGAAAAAGAACTCACGAAATACATGAGCGAACCGCAGGTGGCGGTGACGTTGCGGGGCGTGGGGAGCAAGTCGGTGTGGTTGCTGGGCCGGTTTGCCCGGCCGGGGATTTATCCGATGGGTGGGCCGATGACGTTGCTGGAAGCGTTCGCGGCTGCCGGTGGGACGGCCCGCTCGGTTTCGGCGATCACGACGGAAGACCTGGGGGATTTGCGCCACAGTTTTGTCGTGCGCCAAGGCCAGGTGCTGCCGGTGGACTTCCCGAAATTACTCAAAGAAGGCGACATGACGCAGAACATTTATCTGCGGCCGGACGATTTGGTTTACGTTCCGTCGTCGCTCTCGCGCGAGGTTTACGTTCTCGGCGCGGTGCGGGTGCCGCATGCGATTCCGTTCCGGGATGACGTGACGGTGGTGTCCGCCATCGCGGGGGCATACGGGACGATCAAGGACGCATACGTGTCGCAGGTGGCCGTGGTGCGTGGCTCGCTTTCGGATCCGCAAATCACGCTCGTGGATTATCACGCCATCGTCACGGGCCAGGCGCAGGACGTGCGGTTGGAGCCGCATGACATCGTTTACGTGCCGTTCTCGCCGTATCGCACGTTGACGAAGTATCTCGATCTGGTGGTGAAGACGTTCGCCAACACGGTGTCGGCCAACGAAGGCTCGCTGATCGTTAATTCCGGCGCGAACGTGATCACGCCGACGGTTTCCGTCGGGACGAGCGCGAGATAGTCCTGGATCGTTGCGTCCGGAAGGGTTCAAACTTTTCCGCTCTTGCGCCAGCGATAAAGCGTGGAGGGGTTCACGCCGAGTTGCGCCGCCACCCAGGTCAGGTTGTCGTCGCTTTTCTTGAGAAGGTCCTTCGCCATCTGGAGCTTGTGTTTTCGGCCGGCGATGACTGGATGGCCCGCGAGGTGCGAGGAATCGGTTTCCGCGTGCGATGAGGTTGCGAGCTGAAGTCCGTCGTGCGCTGTGTGTTTTTCCGGCGGATCCCACCACGCCGCGCGCAGGACGGGGCCGTTGTAAAGGATGACCAACCGGTCAATCGCGTTCTTCAATTCCCGCACGTTGCCCGGCCAGCTCCAGGTTTGGAACTTTTGGATCAGTTCCGGTTCGGCGCCCTCGAAGTGCCGACCGAAACGCTCGCCCGCGCTCTGAAGAAACACCTGCACGAAGATCGGGAGGTCCTCCAGTCGCGAGCGCAACGGCGGCACGCGAACCGTCACTTCGGAGACGCGATAGTACAGGTCCGCGCGGAATTTGCCGTGGCTGATTTGACCTTCCAAGTTGCTGTTCGTGGCCGAAAGGACGCGGACGTCCACGCGATATTCGCTGCCGCCACCGACCCGGCGGGCATGCCTCGTTTCCAAAAAGCGCAGGAGCTTGGGCTGGAGCGCGAAGTCCAATTCTCCGATCTCGTCCAAGAACAATGTTCCGCCCGCCGCCTGCTCCACGAGACCGGAGCGGGCGCGCACCGCCCCGGTGTAAGCACCCTTCTCCGCGCCAAAAATCTCGGCTTCAATCAACTCGCGCGGGATCGCGGCGCAATTGACCGCCACGAACGGTCCCTGCGTCCCGGAACTTTTGTGAAGCGAGCTCGCGACATGCTCCTTGCCCACGCCCGATTCTCCGAGAATCAAGACGCTGGCGCCGGTGGGGCCCAATCGTTCGATCGCCTGCCGCAAGGCTTTGATGGAGGCGGATTGTCCGGTCAGCAGGTCACCCTCATTCAGCGCCATCCCGCCATACAACTGCAACCAGAGTTGTTGCGAGTTGACGACTTTCTCCAAAGCCGTGAGCCATCGCTCGTCGGTGTCCTCCAAGTCCAAGACATCGTACGCGCCGTCTCGCGTCGCGCTGACGATTTCAGCGGAGGTGAGTGTGCTACCACCGACAATATAGTAACGATTTGCCTGGCCCAATTTCATTCGCAAGACCGGCCACCCTTCAGCTTTCAACTCCTCTTCGGGCACGACGTAAACGAGTTTCCCAGCGGCATGATTCAGTTCTCGCACAGTCTCGGATGTGAACCTTTGACAGTTCACTCCGAGAGAGTGTAGCCGGTTGACGAGCGTCGTCGCACCATCAGTATTCAAAACGGAAACAATCATGCAAATGCAATGCGATGATAATGCAGTGCAATGCTTTTGCAAGTTTCGAGTGCGAGCGTGATGGTACGCTAACCTGGATTTCAAGATGTAAACATCACCAATTCAAGTTGATGAGAAGACGTGTCAAATCGTGGCATCGTGCTTGCTAAAGTCTGATTGCCCAAGTGGGCAACAACAACAACAACAACAAAAAGACGTATGAAAAAAACACTGACGAAGTTTGTGGCGATTGCGGGATTGGCAGCGACGGCGGTGATGCCTGCAAAGGCTGACCTGACCTTCGGTCTCGATTACATTTTTAGCGGCACGACGGCACCTGGGCTTCCTGGGCCATGGGCGACCGCCACGTTATCCGATGTGGCCGGCGGAGTTCAATTGACCATGAGCGGTTCCGGACTATCTGGGACTGAATTCCTTGGCAGTTGGTATTTCAATCTCAAATCCAGTCTCGATGCGACCAGTCTCAATATCGCCCAGCAAAGCAGTTCAGGCGTTACGGTTGATTCGGTCAGCACTGGGGCCGACGCATTCAAGGCCGATGGCGACGGCTTCTTCGATATCCTTTTTGACTTCGCCCAATCCGGGGCTGGCCGGTTCGAAGCAGGAGATTCCGTCACTTACCTGATCACCGGGATTCCTGGTCTAACCGCCGCTGACTTCAATTACGCGAGCGAGACGGGTGGCGGGCAAGGCGTTTACTTCTCCGCAGCCCACCTCCAATCGTTGAGCAACGGCCAGAGCGATTGGATTGGCGACGGCGATGGCGGCGGCCGCGACACCGGCGGCCCGGTGCCAGAACCTTCCACCTATCTGGTTCTTGGTTCGTTCGTCGGCTTGGCGGTCTATCTGAAGCGCCGCATCGCGTCGGTGGCTCAATTCTCCGTCGCGAAAGCCTAAGCTGGTATTTTGGGTTGGGTTGTTGGTTACCGTAAAGAGCGTCAGGTGAAAACCTGGCGCTCCTTTTCTTGCGAATGACCGGGAGGAACTATCGTGGGGTCGGTGACCACGGACATCGGATACTATGAACCCACCGACCCACGCCGTTTTCCCCGTGGAGTACCTGCGAATCAGCGGACTTGTGCAGATGGAGTGCGGCTGCGATGATTCGAGCCAGAGATTATGACAAACGCAAAGCGTCCGAACCGGGTGTTATGGGTGGTGGCAACGGTGCTTGCTCTCGCGGTCTTGATCGGCGGATTCTTCGCTTGGAAATCTCACGTCGTCAAAGCCCAGGAAAGGCGCAGCTATCAGGCCGCAAGCGATTATCTCGCACAGGGACGTGGGGCCGACGCGCTGGCAGTCATTCAACAGCACAGCCGCTCGGTCAAGCACCAGTCCGAACGGCAGAAAGCCATCTGGCAATCGCGGGAGATTGAAGCCCTGAGTCAGATGGGCCACCTCCCGCGGCTCTTCGCGCTTTATGATGGCGCGCCCGAACTGTTCGACCAACAGGAGGCCGCTTCGCTTCAAGTCGGGCGCGCGGCCTTGCACGCAGCCAACTTCGACGCCTTGGACAAACTCCGCGCGCGGTGGAGCGGCCGTGAAACTAAAACGTCCGCGTGGTTTGAACTCGATGTGGACGCGCTGCTCTTGCGCGGCAAACGCTCCGAAGCGGTGGCGCTTTTGAACTCGCGGTCCTTCGCGGGGCCAGCCGACGGCGGCCGGCTCGCGCGGCTCGCCTTGATCAACACGCCGGGCGATTTGAAGGCCGCGTGGAGTTTTCTGGATCAGGCCGCCAAGCTTGACCCGCGCAACTCCGAGGTCCGTTTGTTCCGCGGCCAGCTTCTCGAAGCCGCGGGGAAACGCAGTCTCGCGCAAATGGAATTCCAGGCCGCGCTGGCCGCCAACACCAACAGCTCCTACTTCCGCGATCAATTGGGCGAATTCTTCCGCCGGGGCGGCAACTACGACCTCGCCGTACTGACCTGGGCCAACGGCCTCACCAATTCCCAAGCCACGGATCTGATCTGGCTGCGGACATTGTTTTGGACCCGGATGACGCGCACGATCAAGTTTGACTGGAATGTCACCACCCCGCCGTTCGGTCCAGTGCAACCCTTCGTCCGTTACCTGCTCGCGTTGCCGCCGGGAAAATTCTGGGATGATGCCGGGTTCGAGAAAATTTCCGAGGCCCGGCGTTACGAGCAGCAATTGCAGGAAACTTTTTGGTTGCGCCTGATCTCCCTGCTCCAGGCGGGAAAAGAAGACGACGCCACCAAACTCCTCGAGTTCAACCGTTTTCGGTCCAAGTCATGGCAGATTGATCTCGAAAGCGCTTTGCTGCGCGTGCTGATCTATCGCAAGAACGGGGAATTGAAACTGCCCGTCGGTGTGAACATCGCCTTGAGCAGCGCGCCGCCGAAAACGCGGCACCAATTGCTCGAACAGATTGACGCGGTGACCAAAGACTCCAGCCAGAAACTTTCCGCTGAACTGGAAAAATTGCTCCGCGGCAAAAATGCCTTCACCGCCGTTTTCCTCGCGAGCGGCTGGGCGGAGGCGGCGCTGGCCCTGCCGCACGACGACGTGATGCCCGACGGTCTCCCGGAATGGTTCGCGTATGGTTTGACGCAGGCGACGCGCTTCAATCGCGGCAGCGCCCCGGCGCTCGAGTTCGCGGCGCGGCAAAAATCTTTTCCCTCGCTGGAACTTATCGTCGGCGAAATTCTGCTCACGGAGGGAAAATATGACGAAGGCCTGCGCAAGCTCAACCCGCTGGCCTCGGCCGATTCGGACGTGGGCCTGCGCGCGGCCATTCGCGTCGCCGAGACGCATCTCCACTTAAAGCATTACGACCAAGCCACGGTTGCGGTCGAGGCCTTGCCGCGTTTGAAGAAAAGTGTGGACGGCCAGCAACTGCTGGCCCACATCGCGCTGGCTCAGAACAAGACCGACGAAGCGTTGAAGATTTACAACGCCATCGAAAGCGAGTCCGACGAGGCGAAATCATTTCTCGCGCGGCAGGCGGTCCTGGAAAAAAACTGGCCGCGCGCGCGCCGGCTCACCGAGGAGCTCGC
This sequence comes from Pedosphaera sp., assembly GCA_009695195.1. GTDB lineage: Bacteria > Verrucomicrobiota > Verrucomicrobiia > Limisphaerales > JADLHS01 > CAIKLQ01. The sequence goes on along the minus strand of SIBJ01000006.1, from coordinate 45,923 downwards.
CCAAAAGTATCCCGAGAGCGCGCAATTCCGCCGCAACCTCGAAGAGATCGCCAAATTGGAGGCGCGCCGATGACCGGCAAGGACATTGGCTTTGTCGCCGCGCTGGTCGCGCTTGCGGTTTTCATTTGGGTCCGCGACCTGACCTGGGTTTCCGCCGCCGGCGACGCGCTGCCGATCCTGGCAGCGTTGCCCATTTTTGTCTGGCTCGGCAAGCCGTGGCGATTCCAGAAAGATTCGCCGCCCCGCTCGATTGCTGCCATCGCCCTGGCCGCCGCCGGTTTTGTCGTCGGCGTGGTGACGGAACTCACCATCGTGCTCGCGTTGAGCTGGACCTGGTTGCTTTGGACGTGGCTGCGCTCACGGCTGTCGTCCGACTCGTTGCCGGCGGTGAGAAAACTTCTGGTGCTCCCGTTGCTGGCCTTTCCGTGGATCACGCTGGACGGCCAGTGGATCGGCTGGTGCTTCCGGTTGAGCGCGGCGTGGGCGGTCGCACACTTGTTCGCGCTGATGGGTTTTGGCGTTGTGCAGAACGGCACCAATCTGCTCGTGCAAGGCTTGCCGATCTCCGTGGAGGCCGCCTGTTCCGGTCTGAACACGCTCCAGTCCATGCTCATCGCTGGGTCCATGCTCGCGTTCATCTTCCTCGGCCAGCAGCGGAATTTTTGGTGGAACCTGCCGGGGCTCATCGCGCTCGCGTGGATTGCGAACACCGTCCGCATCATCACGCTGGTCGTCGCGTCGCTCACCATCAGTCCCGAGTTTTCGCAGGGAATGTTTCACACCTGGGGCGCGTGGCTCGTGCTGGTGCTGATGTTCCTGCTGTGCTCCGCGCTGTTTGCGATGCAGCGCGCGCGTCCCACGCCGGCGGCCACCGCGGCATGAGAAACTTGCGCCGACCATCGCTCGTGGCGCTTGCCGTGGTCGCCTACTGCGGTTGGAGAGCCTTTGACCTCGTGGACGCGTGGCGTGACTCGCCGTTCGACAAGTTCGGTTGGCTCGCGCTCATCGTCTGGCTCTCGCCCCTCGCGTGGCTCCTCGCGCGGGCTGAAGCGGACCCGAACCTTCCCAACGAAATCCCCGTCCTGCTCTGGATCGGACTGGGCTTGTCGTTGTTCGGAACGCTCGGCGCGTTCAATGCGTTTCATTACGCCGGTCTCGCTTGCGCCCTCGTCGGGATGGTCCGGTGGGCGCCGCGAAATCTGCCGTGGCTGCTCGCGTCCGTTGGCTGGATGCCCGTGTTCGGATATTACGTGAGCCAGGTGATGCCGCAATTCATGCTGCCCGCCCGGATTCTCGTCGCGCTGCTGGGTGCGGCGTGGACCATTCGCGCGGCTTCGCGCCGGTGCGCGAGGGAAAAACCATGACCAAAAAAAATCGCAATCTCCTCTGGCTCGGCCTCGCGGTGGCGGTCGCGCTCGGTTTGCTGTGGCAATTCTATCCCTTGCCGGACGCGCAGGACCGCGTGCGGGCGTTTCCCGTATCCGGCCTGACGTTCAATGGTCAGGAACTCACCTATCCCGAATACATGCGCGGTTTATTTGGCAAGGCCACCGTCACCAAACGCGGCTACGAAGTCGGCGGTCAGCGGGTGATCGTCTGGATCGTGGACGGCACCCGCAATCGCCACGCCGTTCACGACCCGCTTTATTGCCTGCGCGGTGACGGCTGGCAGGTGGTCAGCAAAAATTCTTTCCCCGTGGACGGCGGTGAGGCGCAACTGATCCGCGCGCAAAAGAACGGTCGCGAAGCGGAATCGCTCCTGTGGTATTCCGATGGGCAAGTGCGCCATGCGTCCGCGGCGCGGTATTGGTGGCAGGCGACGTTGCGCCGCTTGACGCTCGGTCGCGCCGGCCACGAACCAGTCCTGATCACCGTGCAAGCCGTCGGCAACGCGCCGATCAACTGGCGTCAACTCGCCGACCAATTTCGCCCGTTGTTCGAGTTGTGAGGCCTCGGTGATTTGGCGCCGCGCGTCGGGTTTTTGGCGGACTGCCGCGCGTCGAAAATATATCACGCAGCGACTTGACGACTCCGGCACCCCTTCACCATATTGCAGCACCCGTTTACGGTTCGGTGATTTGAAGTTTTGATTTGTATGTCTAAGTCGAAGGAATGCGCGCACCCGTCGCCGTCCAATTCTCGGAGACTCACCCGAGCCGCCACCCACAGGAATCCTTCCACGCACGCGGCCCACGCCAATAATGGCGCGTCGCCCGCCGCGAACGGCGCGCTCGCCGCGCCGCCCACCGACGCCGAGCTGGCCGAGAAGGTCAAGGATCTCATCCGCCTCGCGCAGGAGCAGGGCTACCTCACGCACGGCGACGTCGCCGAGGCGCTGCCGGAGAACGTCGTCTCCCCGGAGGATTTGGAGGAGGTTCACACCAAGCTGCGGAATCTGGAAATTGACATCGTGGACCAGGCCGAGGTTGACCGCATCAAACAGCCCGAACCGGAGGAGGAGGAGGACAAGTCGCGGCTGGACATTCTGGACGATCCCGTCCGCATGTATCTCAAGCAGATGGGCGCGGTGCCGTTGCTCTCCCGCGAGCAGGAAGTCGTCATCTCCAAGCGCATCGAAGACGCCGAGCGGGAAGTCACCAAGATCATTTACGGCTTCGGCTTCGCCGGCAAGGAGCACATCGCGCTGGCGGAAAAACTCATCTCTGAACCGCCGAAGGAACGGTTCGACCGCGTCATCCTCGACAAGAAGGTGGACAGCCGCGACCGGCACGTGCGCGAGATGCGCCGCCTCGTCAAGCTCGCGCGTGAACTCGACCGCGTCTCGGACGAAAAATATGCCGGCTGGCAGGCCGCGCATGGCAAGACCGCCCGCAACCGCGCCCACAACGCTTTCAAAAAGGCCGACCAAAAACTTCAGAGTTCGTTCCCCAAGTTTTTTTACAAACAAAAGGTCGTCGAAGAAATGTGCCTGGTCGCGGAGAACATTTACGACAAGGTCCAGTGCAGCCTGCGGCAGATTCACGAATGGGAAGTGCAGCGCAAGTCGCCGCAACAACACGCGATCATCGAATCCGAGGAGCGCAAGATCCGCGCGCTCGAGGAATTCGTCCGCCTGCCGCGCAAGGAATACCTCGCGGCCTACGAGCAGTTGAAACATTTCATGGCCAAGGCGCACCAGGCCAAGACGGAAATGGTCGAGGCCAATCTGCGGCTCGTCATCTCCATCGCCAAGAAATACACCAACCGCGGCCTCTCCTTCCTCGATCTCATCCAGGAAGGCAACATGGGTTTGATGAAGGCCGTGGAAAAATTCGAGTGCCGCCGCGGTTACAAGTTTTCCACCTACGCGACGTGGTGGATCCGCCAGGCCATCACGCGTTCCATCGCCGATCAGGCCCGGACCATCCGCATTCCCGTTCACATGATCGAAACGATCAACAAGCTGATGCGGGCCCAAAAAAGATTGTTGCAGGATTTCGGCCGCGAGCCGTCGCCCGAGGAGATCGCCGAGGAACTGCAATTGCCGACCGACCGCGTCCGCGCCGTGCTCAAGATGGCACAGCAACCCATTTCCCTTCAGTCGCCCGTCGGCGACGGCGAGGAGACGAGCTTCGGCGATTTCATCGAGGACAAATCCACCGAAAGCCCGTCGGACCTGACGAGCTTCAGTCTCTTGAAGGACAAACTCGGCGACGTGCTCGGCAGCCTGACCGAACGCGAACGCAAAGTGCTCGAACAACGTTTCGGCCTGGTGGACGGTTACGCGCGCACGCTGGAGGAAGTCGGGAAACAATTTCGCGTCACGCGCGAACGCATCCGGCAGATCGAAGCCAAGGCCCTCCGCAAAATGCGTCACCCGACGCGCATCCGCCAGTTGCACGGCTTCCTCGAACTGGAAGACCTCGAAGCGGTGCTGGTCTAATCCACCGGCGCGTAGCGCTCGACGATCCCGAGCAGATCGTGCAGCGATTCCGTCTTCCGCATGAAACCGTCCGCGCCGAGCGACATCGCCTTCGCCAGCAGGTCTTCGTTCGTGTCGAATCCCGTGAACATGATGATCGGCAGCTTGGGATATTTCGCTTTCAAGAGCGTCAACAACGCGAGGCCGTTTTCGCCCGCGATGTCCACGTCCAGGATGGCGGCGCTGAAAGTGTTCCCTTCCGCGAGGCGGACGGCTTCGGCGCTTTCGGTGGCGGTGGAGACTTCGTAGCCGCGTTTGTGGAAGTAGAGCGAAAGCATTTCACGGATCGGGGCTTCGTCATCCACGAACAAGAGGTGCGGTTTCACGACCCGCTGTTAGCACCCCGGCCCAAAGCTGCAAACAAAAATCGCGGCAAATCTGACTTGCCACCGGCCGGGCTTATGGGATTTTATCTTCAGCGAACCAGTTATGAACCAGACCGCTCGTGTACCGGATCAAAAGACGCTCCGTGCGTTCACCTTGATTGAACTGCTCGTCGTCATCGCCATCATTGCGATCCTGGCGGCCATGCTGTTGCCGGCGCTGGCCAAGGCCAAACAGAAAGCCGACCGCGCGAACTGCACCAGCAATCTCAAGCAGTTTGCCTACGCCATCTCGATGTACACCCACGACAACAGCGATTTCCTGCCCGGCCCGACCTGGACGGGGATGTTTTTCACTTACAAGGATTATCTTCCGTCGGTTGCGGCGGGTTCGGTGGCGGGGGCGGACAAGTACAAAGGTTCGATCGTCGCGTCGCTCACGACCTATTTGGGAATTCCCGCGCCGGATTCACTTGTGCGCACTGCCGCCGTCACCATCTGTTCCGGGTCCTACAAAGCCCTGCCCCGACTTGCCCCCGATGCGGACAACCTAAAATTGCCGGTCAGTTATTTTTCCCAAAGCACCATAGTCAATGATCCGAACAATGCCGCGGCGAATATCGTTTATCCCTTCGGCCGGCCAAATACTCCCTACGCGGCCACGAAAAAGGTTTTCTCCATTGCCAGACCCGCCGATGCCTGGGCGATGACCGATTGCGACCTGCAATTGCTCCTCAGTCTGGGGATCACCGCGGCGACTTACCAAAGTTACATCGCGGTGGAGCCGGTTCATGGCAGCAAGAAGCCGGCGCTTAGAAATTATTTGTATTTTGATTGGAGTGTCCGCACGGGCAAGACGCCGCTGTGAAACCGGCGGCGCGTTGCTTCTGGTTCGTCCTCGCGTTCACCGGTGCTCAAGTCGCGGCGCGCGGTCAACCTCTCGAACTTCCAAAACCCCGTTACACCTCCATCGCTCCCGGTCTCGACTACGCGCACCTCCGCGAGACGAACCAGCCGTGGTCCATCCACATCGCACGGCTGGATCGCCGACAGAAGAATCTCGTCATCACCACGTCACTCGCGCGGAACCAAATCCAGGGCCTCGCCTCGCTTTCGCACCAGATGACCGCGTTCCCCGCCGCGCGCGGGCAACCGCTCGCCGCCGTCAACGGCGATTATTTTCTCATCCAGCCCGGCCCGTATCAGGGCGACCCGCAGGGCTTTCAGATTCTCGACGGCGAACTCGTCAGCGCGCCGATTGACAAATCCTTTTGGGTGGACGCCCGCGGCGGGCTGCACATCGCCGCGGTGGACAGCCGCTTCGAATTGACCTGGCCCGCCGGCGGGCGGACGCAATTTTACCTGAACGAAACTCCGCGCGCGCACCGCGCCACGCTCTTCACACCGGCGTTCGGCAAATCCACCGCCGCCACCAACGCCGCCGAACTCATCCTCGAAAAATCCGGCGACGGCCCGTGGCTGCCGCTGCGCGTGGAAGAAAATTATCAAGCGCGGGTGAAGGAAATCCGCGCCGACGGCAATTCCACCATTCCCGCCGACGCGATGGTGTTGAGCCTGACCGGCGACTTGAAAACCAACCTCGCCGCGATTCATCCCGCCGACCGGTTGCAGTTCACCACCGCCACACCGTTGCACCTCACGAACGTCGTCACCGCCATCGGCGGCGGACCGATCCTGGTGCTCGATGGAAAAGAGCAGGCCTGGCCGGCCCGCAAAGGCCTCAGTGATTATCTGCTACCGCGCCACCCGCGCACGGCGCTGGGTTTCAACCGCCGCTACTTTTTTCTCGTCGAAGTGGACGGGCGGCAAAAGGAACTCTCCGTCGGCCTGAGTTTTGTCGAGCTGGCGGCGCTGATGAAACAACTCGGCTGCACCGACGCGTTGAATCTCGACGGCGGCGGCTCGGCGACGTTCTGGTTGAATGGCAAGGTGATGAACTCACCCTCGGACAAACACGAACGCTCCATCGCCAACGCCGTGGTGATCGTGCGGAAACCGTAGAAATGTTTTCTGCCGGAGCGCGAGCTTCGGCGGCGGGGTTAAGAATTCCCGAGGACGAAACGCAACCACCCGGTCCAGTCAAACTCCGTCGCCTTGAGGGTGCGACTGGAAGTGTCGGTCACGTTTCGGTTCTTACTCTTAATCTTCATCGTAATCTTAATCTCTGTCCATTCACACCCAGGCCGCCGGGAATTGCGAAAGGGATTAAGAGTAAGATTAAGATTACGATTAAGACCCGGACTCAATTGACCGCCACTTCCAATCCAATTCCACGCCTTGACCGATGCTTGACGCGCGGGGTTTTGTCCCGCTTACTGGAGCCGCAACCAGGCCGGAGGTCGCGCGGGCCGGCACGCAAACCAACGAAAGGCGTTTCGTGTATCGCATCATCGGTTCGGACGACAAAGAATACGGTCCCATTTCCGCGGACCAGATCCGCCAATGGCTCCGCGAAGGCCGGCTGAACCGCACCTCGCGCATCAAGCCGGAGAATTCCAACGATTGGAAAGTCATCGGCGCGCTGCCGGAGTTCGACGAATCCTTCCCACCGCTGCCCGGCGCGGCCCCGGCCCACACCGGCCCGACGAAAACCTGCGGGTTGGCGACGGGCGCGCTGGTTTGCGGCGCGCTGGGTTTCACCTGCATCGCCGCGGTCGTCGGCCTCGTGCTGGGCTTTCTCGCACACGCGCGCATCCGCCGGAGCAACGGGCGGCTGACCGGTTCGGGCATGGCCACCGCGGGCATCGTGCTTTCGTTGATCTTCATTTTGATCGGCATCTTCGCGATCCCGGCCGCGATGTTGTTGCCCGCGCTGTCCAAGGCGAAACAACGGGCGCAAACGATCCACTGCGTCAACAACGCGAAACAACTCGCGCTAGGCGTGATCATGTACGCCTCGGACAACAACGAAGTGATGCCCACCGCGACGAACTGGTGCGCGGACATCCAAAAGTACGTCGGCGGGACGCAGGCGTTTCAGTGTCCGCAAGGCAACGACAGCTTCGGCAGCCACTTCGCGTTCAACGTGAACCTCAACCACGTGGCCGTGACGAACATTCCAAACCCCTCCGCGACCGTGGTGCTTTTTGAAACGGACGGCGGCTGGAATGTTTCCGGCGGTCGCGAGGCGATGTTGACCAACTCGCGTCACGGCAAATCGTTCGTGGTCGCCTTTGCCGACGGACATGTGGAAATGGTTTTGCCCTCGCGCTTGCTACAACTGAAATGGGAACCCTGACGCCGGCCTCCAACCCAGCCATGTACAAAATCATCGGCACTGACGGAAAAGAATACGGCCCGGTCGCGGCGGACGTGTTGCGCGGCTGGTTAGCGCAGGGGCGCGTGAGTGGGCAGACGCAGGTGCGGGCGGAAGGCGCGACGGACTGGAAACGCTTCGACCAGTTGCCGGAATTTCGCGCGGACCTCGCCGCCGCGCCGCCGCCGGTCGTTGGCACTTCGGCGCCGGCGGGAAATGACGGCTTGAACGTCATCATCCCGTACAAAAATGTCCGCGCGCTCGTCGCGTACTATCTCGGCGTCTTTTCCTTGATTCCGTTCGTTGGGATTCCGCTGGGACTGGCGGGATTCGTGCTGGGGATTTTGGGTTTGCGTTATCGCCGGCAACATCCGACCGCGGGCGGCGTCGTTCACGCGTGGATCGGAATCATTCTCGGCGGAATCTGCGGCTTCGGCTGGCTCGCGCTGGTGCTGTTGGGCGTCATCGCGGCGTTGAGAACACATTAACCTCCGCACACCATGTACAAAATCATCGGAGCAGACGGCAAAGAATACGGCCCCGTCGCCACGGATGTTCTGATGAAATGGGTCGGCGAGGGACGCGTCAATGGGCTAACAAAAGTTCTGCCCGAAGGCGCGCCCGAATGGAAAGACGTGGCGGCGATTCCCGAACTGGCTGCGGCACTGGCGGCCCCACCGCCCGCCACTCTCGCTGCCTACCAGGCCGCATTGGGTACTCGCACGAATCCCATGGCGCTGACGGGGATGATCCTGGGATTGGTTTCCATTTCGGTCGGCCTCTGTTGCTGCTACGGACTGCCGTTCAGCGTGCCGGGAATTATTTTCTCTTGCATCGGCCTCTCACAGATCAAAAACAATCCGCAGGCGTACACCGGCCGGGGAATGGCCATTGCGGGGCTGGTGCTTTCCATTCTCAGCATCTTGCTCGCGGTGGGGCTGTTCGTTTTATTTTTCACGCTTTCCTTTAGTGACATCATGCGCGACGTCAATAAACTTTGAATCAATTCCGCAACTCAACCGACCTGAACTTAAAATCCCATGTATAAAATCATTGGCGCCGACGGCAAGGAATACGGCCCGCACGCGGCGGACGTTTTGAAGAAATGGCTCGCCGAGGGCCGCATCAACGCGCAAACCAAAGTCCTCCCCGAAGGCGCGACCGAATGGAAGGCGCTCGGCGAAATCCCCGAACTGGCCGCCGCCATCCCCGCGGAGGTCGCGGCTGCACCGTCGTCGTTCTCGACCGGCGTAACGCCCGCCACCGGCCAGACCAACGGGCCGGGCATCGCCTTGATCGTCGCCGGATCATTGTATCTGCTGCTGGCGTGCTTCCGGTTTCTTAGTACGATCGTGGGTTTTGGTTTCGCGGCCGCTCAACGCTCGGGAAATCCGGAGTTAGATCGCATCTTCGCGATTGCCGGCCCCATCAATCTGGCGATCGGGGTGCTGACGCTCGTCCTCGGGTTGGTGGTCCTGTTCGGCGGCATCAAGATGCGGCAATTGAAAAGCTACGGCTTGTGCATGACGGCGGCGATCATCGCCATGATTCCCTGCACGTTCCCGTGTTGCTTCATCGGTTTACCGATCGGCATCTGGGCCATTGTGATCCTGTCGAAGGCGGAAGTGAAATCACAATTCCACTGAGCGACGTGAACAGCGCGACGGAAACAATCCGATTGCAGCCGCCCGTCATCCCGCAATCACCGGGCCCGGGCCGTTCCAATCTACGGCCGTGGTTGACGATGGGTGTGCTCATGGCGCTCGGCACGTGCGCGCTGGTGTTTTTCTTCAACCCGGCACAGCACGGATTTTACCCGCGCTGTTTTCTTTTCGAGTTGACCGGGCTTTTTTGCCCGGGCTGCGGCGGATTGCGCTCGGCGCATCAACTCTTCCACGGCCACGTGCTGACAGCGTTGCAGTTCAACGCGCTGTTCGTGCTGTCGCTGCCCGTGCTCGCGATGTGGGCGGCGCAAAAAGTTCTTGGCCGCGGGGCCGTGCCGGCGGCAAAGCCAGTCCGGTCATTCCGCTTGGTGTGGCTGGCGCTCGCCATCGCGGCAGTCTTCACCGTGCTGCGTAATTTGCCCGCGTTCGCCTGGCTCGCGCCGTGACGCGAAAGCCGCGTGCGGAGCCGCGCCGTGCGGTGTCCAATGATTCAGGCGACGGTGGCCGGAATTAACTTGCCGTCGCGCGCTGGCGGACGGACGTTGCGACACGATGCATCCATTGGTTCAAATTTATCGCGGACTTGTGGACGCGTTCGCGGTGGTTTTTCTCGTGTTGTTCTTCGCCGGCCTGCTCTGGGCGCTGCTCCGCCGGAGCGAGGACCCGGGCCGATTCATTTTCAAACTCGCGATCTCCGCCGGGATCATTGGCGCGGCCGTTTGGTTGCTAAAGCGGAACATCAATCAGCCCTTCGACATGGGCGATCTGGTCGTGGTCCTGATCTGCGCTCTCGCGATGACGGCGCTGTGGCGGCACGAAATCGCCGACGCTGTCTCCCGGCCCATCGAGGCGTTGTTCACCGGCGGCAACGTGCCGCCCGAGCCGCAGCCGTATTACTCGGTGGCGGAAGGGAAGCGCAAACTTGGCCGTTACCTTGAAGCCGTGGCGGAAATCCGCAAACAACTCGAACAATTCCCGAACGACTTCAACGGCCAGATGATGCTCGCCGAAATCCAGGCGCAAAACCTCGACGACCTGCCCGGCGCGGAACTCACCATCCAGCGCCTGTGCGAACAGCGCGGTCACGCGCCCATCAACCTCGCCCACGCGCTCGGCACGCTTTCCGCCTGGCATTTGAAATACACGCTCGACCGCGAGGCCGCACGGGCAGACCTGGAAAAAATCATCGAGCTTTGTCCGGGAACGGAACAAGCCGCGTCCGCCGAGCAGCGCATCGCCCACCTGGCGAGCCGGGAGACCTTGCTCGCGTCGCACGACCCGCAGAAATACTTCGTGCGCGAAGGCATTCAGAATCTCGGCCTGCGCGAGCGCAAGGGATTCCAGGACCTCGCCGAGGCCGACACCGACGGGATCGCCGCGGATTATGTGAAACAACTGGTGGAGTTCCCGCTGGATTTTGAAGTGCGCGAAAAGCTGACGCTGATTTACGCGGACCATTACCACCGGCTCGACCTCGCCAGAGATCAGTTGGAGCAGATGATCGCCGCCGAAGGCCAGCCGGCGAAGCAGATCGTCCGCTGGCTGAATCTGCTGGCGGATTTGCAGGTGCGCCACGGCGCGGATCAGAACACCGTGGAGCGCACGCTGAATCGGATTCTCAAGCTGTACCCAAACACGCCGGCGGCGCAGGTGGCGCGCACGCGGCTCTCGCATTTGAAGCTCGAATTCAAATCGCAAACGAAGACCAGCGGCATCAAGATGGGGAACTACGAGCAGAACATCGGCTTGAAATCGGATTCGACGCGGCGCTACTGAAACATCGGCGCGCGGCACTCCGGGCCGCAGCACCCACAAACTGTTGAAACCAAGCAAACCAACGGCGGCCTTTCATCAAATCGCTGCGGCCCGGAGTGCCGCGCGCCGGGGCAGTGTGCGAAAAAATAATCGCCCCACTCCATTTATGAAAAACTGGTTGCTCGCGGTCCTGATGTTGGGAAATGCGTGCGTTACTGCCCGGGCCATACCGCCGGTCGCCGCGCATTGGACGCAGAAACAATTCCTTATCACGTTCTGGTGTCCACCGCCGGCGACAGATGAAAACCTCGCGCGGGTTGCGCGCGAAGGTTTCAATCTGACGTGGACGCCCGCCGACGGACTGGACGCGGCGGCCCGCCACGGCCTGCGCGTGATGTTGCAGAGCCCGTTGTTGAAACCCGAAACGCTCGACGACGCGGCGCAGCGCGCGGAACTGGATGCGCTCATTGACCGCGTGAAGAACCATCCGGCAATGGAAGCCTACTTCCTCACCGACGAGCCGGGCGCGGGCGCCTTTCCCGGTCTCGGCAAACTGGTCGCGCACCTGCGCGCGCGTGATCCCGCGCACCTCGCCTACATCAATCTGTTTCCGACTTACGCGAACGAGCAACAGCTCGGCGTGAGCGCCAGTGAGGCCGACCGCGCCAGGGTTGGTTATCCCACCGATTTCGCCGGCGTGGACACGAGCGACCAAACGGTGCTGCGCTATCGCGAGCACCTCAAGCAGTTCGTGGAGATCGTCAAACCGGATTTGATCAGCTACGACCACTACCACTTTCTGAAACTCAAGCCGGACGGAACGCCAAATGACGGCAAACAATATTTCCTCAATCTCGCCCTGATCCGCCTGGCCGCGCTGGAGGCGAAGAAACCTTTCCTGAACATCATTCAAGCGGACACCATCGAGAAAAGCTGGCGACTGCCGAACGCCGCCGAAATGCGCTGGCTCGTTTTCACCACGCTGGCTTACGGCGGACGCGGCCTCAGCTATTTCACCTATTGGGGGCCGCCGGCGTACAACGGTCTTTACGTGGACGGCAAACCGATGCCGCTCCTCACCGCCGTGGCGGCGCTCAACCAGGAAATCGCGAAGTTCGGCGCGGCGCTCATGGAATTGGAGGCGCTGGGCGTCCATCACACGGCGCCCCTGCCCTACGGCGCGGAAGCCGTGCCCACGAACTGCCCCGTGCAGATTGCCGACGATGGGGAATTCGTCATCGGCCTGTTCGGTCGCGACGCGAAACCGACGGCGTTCCTCATCGTCAACCGGAATTACCAACGCGAAGTGACGGCGAGCGTGCGCGTCTTGATGCCGGGCCGCAAGCTGCAGGAACTCGATCGCAAAACCGGCAAATGGTCGCGCGGCCAGTCACTCGGCGCGAAACGCACGACGCCGATCAAGCTCGCGCCGGGCGATGGCCGCTTGTTCCGCATCGTAAAATAAAAACCTGACCGGTTGCCCCGCGCGCAGCCTTGCCGCGAACCCGAGTCCCCGCGTAATCTGTGCGCGTCCGAACGGGCAACCCATGTCAACACAGCCAACGGATTTTTTGTCAGGCGTCATCGAAGGCTTCTACGGCCCGCCGTGGTCGCCGGCGGAACGATTGGAGTTGTTCGATTGGATGGCGGCTTGGGGGCTGAACACTTATCTTTACGCGCCAAAGGATGACCTGAAACATCGCGCCCTCTGGCGGGAGTTGTATTCCGAAGGCGAGGCGGCGACCCTGCGCGAACTGATCCGCGCCGGCAAACTGCGCCACCTTCGTTTCATCTACGCGCTCAGTCCCGGGCTGGATATCCGCTACGGCAGCGAGGTTGAACTGGAACTCCTGCGCAAACGCTTCGCGCAAATGCTCGCGCTGGGCTGTGAAAATTTCGCGCTGCTGTTCGATGACATCCCCGACCGGATGGACGTTGCGGACGCGAAGCGCTGGGATTCGTTCGCGGCGGCGCAATGTCACGTCACGAACGAGATGTTCCGCTGGACGCGCGAACGTTCACCCGCGGCGCGCTTTCTTTTTTGCCCCACGCCGTACTGCGGCCGCATGGCGGAAAGAAATTACGGCGGCGAAGGCTACCTCGCGACGGTTGGCCGCGAGTTGTCGCCGGAGATCGAGATATTCTGGACCGGGCCGGAAATAATTTCGCGCGAGATTCCGGTCGCGCACATTCAGGAGTTGCAAAAAGTTCTCCGCCGGAAACCGCTCCTCTGGGACAATCTCCACGCCAACGACTACGACGGTCGTCGCTTTTACTGCGGCCCATACGCGGGGCGCGCGCCGGAGTTGCGCAACGAAGTGAGCGGATTGCTTGTCAACCCGAACAACGAATTCCCGTTGAACTTTGTTCCGCTGCGCACGCTGGCCGGGTTCGTCTGTGGCACGGGAACGTGGGACGCCCGCAACGCGTACTTGTCGGCGATGCGCGAATGGTTGCCGCACTTCGCAACCGTCGGTCAACCGGTGACGCTCGAAGACCTGATCGGTTTCGGCGATTGCTTTTACCTGCCGCACGAGGAAGGTCCGGAAGCGCAGGCGCTATTTGAAAACATCCAAGCGTTGTTGAGCACGCATCCTGCGCAATGGGGCGAGCGCGCGGCGGCGTTTCGGCAGCAAGCCGCTCGGTTGCGCGACTTCTGCGCGCGGATGACCGAGCTGCGTGAGCGCCCGTTGTTCTACGCCTTGAGCCGGCGCGTCTGGGAACTGCGCGAAGAACTGGATCTCCTGGAAAAATTCGTCGCGTTCAAATCCCAACCCGCGAATCATCACGCCTCGTTCACGTCGGATTTTCATTTGCCCGGCACATATCGCGGCGGACTGGTGGCGCGACTGCAAAGACTTTTCCCGCAGCAACCCGACGGGAGCTTCACCGAATATCGAAGATGAACCATGACTGAAACCCAGGAACTCGTGCGCCGGTTCAACGAAGACGAGGCCGTCTGGCGCTGCTACGAACACAAGCGGGCATTGCGACGGCTGCTCGGCTCGCGCTCGCCAATGCCGGAGGACATTTTGGATGACCTCGACTGGCAGGCGGCGGAACGGGAATGTCGCCCGGTGCGTGCCATCGGGTTTCTTCATCCATGAAGATTATGAAGCCCAAGAAGCCCATTGAATCCCTGATCCTCAATCTACGCGGCCAGAAGGTGATTCTGGATGCGGATCTGGCGGAGCTTTATGACGTGCCGACGAAACGGCTCAACGAACAGGTGAAGCGCAACGCCGACCGTTTTCCGCAAGATTTCATTTTCCAACTGACCGCGCAGGAGTGGAGCAGCTTGAAGTCGCAGATTGCGACTTCAAGTTTGGAAAAACCACAAACAGAAGGCATTGTGCCGAACTGGTCGCAATTTGCGACCAGTTCCAAACGACATCGCGGCGCGGCCTACCGGCCAACTGCCTTCACCGAGCACGGCGCGATCATGGCCGCAACCATTTTGAACAGTCCCGAGGCCGTGGCCATGAGCGTGTTCGTGGTGCGGGCCTTCGTGCAGATGCGCGAGCAACTGGCCGCCAACGCCGCCATCCTCAAACGCCTCGCCGAAATTGACAAGACGCTCCTCGAACATGATTCGGCGTTGCGCTCCATCTGGGCGAAGCTCCAGCCGCTCCTCGCGCCCCCGCCTCAACCGCCCAAACGCCGCATCGGCTTCAACCCGGAAAGAGAATAAATTTCAATCATGCCCCGCCCCAACGCCTCATGAACGACTGCCTCATTCGACCCGCGCGGCCCGAAGATCAAGCCGGCGCTTACTACGTCTGTTTGAAAACCGGTGACTTCGGCAAGGACGGCGAACCATTCTATCGCGATGACCCGGATGCGCTGGGCCGGATTTTCGTCGGGCCGTATCTCGCTTACGAACCGGAACTGAGCCTGATTCTGGAGGATCATGATGGCATTTGCGGCTACGCGTTCGGTTCGCACGATTCGAAGGCGTTCTACGCCCGTTACGAAAACGAATGGCGGCCGAAATTGTGCGCGCAGTTCCCGATGCCGGCGGGCGACCCCGCCACGTGGACACGTTCACAGATGGTTCATTCGTGGTATCACAACGCGGACTACACGATGCCCGAGCCGTATGCGGAGTATCCGTCGCACCTGCACATTGATCTGTTGGAGCGCGCGCAGGGACGCGGCTTCGGTCGGCGCATGATGGAGACGGTCATGGACAAGCTCCGCCAGCGCGGCTCGCCCGGCGCGCATCTCGGCGTGAGCTTGATGAACAAGCCGGCCTTCAGCTTTTATCTGAAGCTGGGCTTCAAAGAATTGTTGCGCGTCGGCGAAGGCAAAGACGGTTGCATCTACATGGGAAAGCGGCTGTGAGAAGTGCGGCGCATCATCGCGGAAAGGAGCGCGGCGTTCACGCCGCTTCAATGTCCGATTGCGTAGCAGCGCGGGAAATTTCCGCGAGGTTCGCCCTCGGATGGCGAAGCGGCGTGAACGCCGCGCTCCGTCGGCTTTGGTTTGTCGCCCTGATCGCAATCGTGCCTACAACGACGGCGCGGCAGAATTCTGACACTCGCATTCTTCTGGTCGTGCTCGACGGCTTTCGCAGCGACTATTTCACGCCGGAGTTGATGCCACGTTGCTACGCGGCGGCGCAACAAGGCGTCATCGGCACCACGCATCATTCCGTGCTCCCGACCGTGACGCGCGTCAACGCCGCAACGCTCGTGACGGGCTGTCTGCCGTCGAAGCACGGTCTCGTGGCGAACTCGCTGTTTGTTCCGGCGCTGAACCCCACCGGCAGCATCTCGACCGGCAGCCGGCCGAAACTCCTGGCCGTTCAGGAAAAATGGGGCGGTCGTCTGCTCGCGACACCCACGCTGGCGGAACTGCTCGCGCAGCGCGGCCAAAAATTTCTCGCGTGCAGTTCCGGTTCCTCCGGCTCCGCCACACTGCTCAATCCCACCGGCGATGGCGCGGGCATTCTGCATCCCGAATTTTGCGTGCCGGCAGCGAACGCGCGGCACATGTATGACGTCATTGGCGCCAAACCGGAGGAAACCGTCCCCGCCCGCGCGATGATGCGGTGGATGACCGATGCCTATCTCAAGCTGGGTGTGCCGGAATATGATCCGCGCGTCACGGTGATGTGGTTCACCGATCCGGATCACAGCGCGCACGCAAAGGGAATCGGCGCGTCGGAGCCGGTGGCCGGCATCCGGTTCGCCGACGAACAACTCGGGCGCATCTTCGATCTCCATCGCGCGCGCGGCCTGAAGGTGAACGTCTTCATCGTGGCGGACCACGGGTTCGCCACGCACAGCGGAAGGTTCAACGTCGCCGCCACGCTGGAGGCGACCGGCTGGATGCGGCGGGCAAATCCGGTGGTCATCGAGGGCGCGATTTATCTGCCGAAGGAACTCGAGCGAGATGTTGCCGCCATCGTGCGGACACTTCAGGCCGACGAGACCATGGGCCCGATCTTCACGGCGGCCAGATCGCGCGGCAGTTGGCAAGGCATCGCGCCGGGAACTTTCTCGCACGATCTCGCGGGCGGCAATCATCCGCACACGGCGCAGATTGTGGTTTATCCGAAGTGGAACGCTGCCACCAATGCGGCGGGATTCGCCGGCACAGTGGAAGCCGGCGGCATTGCGGGACATGGCGCCACTTCGCCGTGGGAAATCAACGCCGTCTTCGCCGCGTTCGGGCCGGACATCAAAGCCGGCGTGCGCAGCGAAGTGCCGACGTCGAATGCCGACCTCGCGCCGACCATCCTGTTTCTCGCGGGCATCCCGATCCCGAGGACCATGGACGGTCGCGTGCTCCACGAAATCCTGGTCGGCGGTCCCGCGCCGGACAAACTGAAGGTGCGGCGGCAAACCTGGACGACGAAGTCGCCGGACGGAAAATATTCCGCCACGTTGCAGGCGTCCCTCGTCGCGGGCCGGCGCTACGTGGACGAGGTGAACGCCCGGCACGAATGAGCTTTTCAGAATTTAACGAACCAAACCGGGCGCTTGCGTTTGCGCCGGCGGCTTTGTAACGCTCAACCCGGTTCAGCCGCCATCATTCAGAAACAAAACCAAAACATGTCACAGAAACTCGCCCTCCTCGGAGGAACACCTCTGCGCAACGAGCCGTTCCCATCGTGGCCGGTCTTCGGCCAGGCGGAGGAGAAGCGCTTGCTCCGCGTGTTGCACAGCGGCAAGTGGGGACGGTTGGACGGGCCGGAAGTCGCCGAGTTCGAGCACCGCTTCGCCGCGGCGCACGGTTGCAAACACGGCATCGCCATGGTCAACGGCACGGTCTCGCTGCGCATCGCGCTGATGGCGGCGGGAATTCCGGCGGAGGCGGAAGTCATCGTGCCGCCGTACACGTTCTTCTCGACGGCCTCCGCCGTGATCGAGGCGAATATGATTCCGGTTTTCGCCGACGTTAATCTGGAGACGTTCAACCTCGATCCAAAGGCCGTCGAAGCCGCCATCACGTCGCGCACGCGCGCGATCATTCCAGTCCACTTCGCCGGCCAGCCGGCGGACATGAATCGCATCATGGCCATCGCGAAGAAGCACAAGCTGCTCGTGATCGAAGACGCCGCGCACGCGCACGGCGCAAACTATCGCAACCGACCGGCGGGATCGCTCGGCCACATCGCTTCGTTCTCGTTTCAGTCGAGCAAGAACATGACGTCGGGCGAAGGCGGCATCCTTACCACGAACGACGACGCGCTGGCGGCGGCGTGCCGCTCCATCCACAACTGCGGGCGAATTCCAACCGGCGTGTGGTACGAGCATCACGTCATCTCGGGCAACTACCGGTTGGGAGAATTCCAAGGCGCGATCCTCAACACGCAGTTGGATCGGCTGGAAACCCAGACCAAAACGCGCGACCGGAACGGAAAATACCTGGCGGCCAGACTTTCCAAACTCCCCGGCATTCATACGCAGAAACGCCCGGCGGATTGCACCCGCCACAGCTATCACCTGCTCATGCTGCGAATTGACGGCGCGAAATTCGGAGCGCCCCGCGCGGCGGTGATCAAAGCGTTAAAGGCTGAAGGCGTCCCCTGCTCTGCCGGCTACGGCTTCTCACTGCATCAACAACCGCTTTTCCGCAACCAAGCCTTCGGCCCGTACCTGCCCAAGGCTTCCGCCAGATTGAATTATCGCAAAGTCAGTTGTCCGAACAGTGACCTGATCTGCCGCGAACAATGCGTATGGTTGGAGCAAAGTTTTTTTCTCGGCAATCGCGCGGACATGGACGACATCGCGCACGCGTTCGAGAAGGTTTACGAAAACCGCGAAGCATTGAACCGGTGGGCTGCGAAATCGTGAAGGAGACCACGTGAATCAAGCCACCAACTTCTTAAACAAACGCATCGTCCCGGCGCTGACGGCGTTGAGCGAGAACACCTACCTCTCCGCGATCCGCGCCGGGATGGTTTCGGTCGTGCCGCTGACGATCATCGGCGGACTGTTCATCATCGTGTCCTTTCTGCCGGTCACCGGCTGGGACAAGATCATCGCGCCCTATCTGCCGCTGCTGCAAGTTCCCGTCACGGCCACGTTCGGGTTGTTGTCGGTCTTCGTTTGTTTCGCCATTGCCTACGATCTCGGCAAGCAGTTCAAACTCGAAGCCATCGTCAGCGCGACGATGGCGACGGTAATTTTCCTGATGATCCAGTTGAAATTGGGAAAAACCGCGGACGACATCGCGTTCTCGATGGACAGCCTAGGCTCGAAAGGTTTGTTCACCGCGGTGCTCATCGCGCTGATTTCGGTGCGGGTGCAAAAGTTTTTCACCGACAAAAACTTCGTCATCAAGCTGCCGGCCAATGTGCCGTCGGTCGTCTATGAATCGTTTCTCTCGCTCAGCCCGCTGTTCTTTCTCGTGATCGTGTTCTGGCTGATCCGTTTTGTGCTGGGCGTGGACATTGATCACATCGTGCAAACCGCTTTCAAGCCGCTGCTCTTCGCGCTGAACACGCTGCCTGGGATTTTGGTTTACGCGTTCCTGGTCACGATGCTCTGGTCGGTCGGCATCAACGGCGACAACGCGATGGACGCCATTGTGGCGCCGATTTTTCTCCAGTTCCTCGCCGCGAACGTCGGGGCGACGACCGCGCACGAGCCCGTGCCGTACATCACGGCGTTGGGATTTTTCACCACGTTCGTCAATGTCGGCGGCACCGGAGCGACGATTGCGCTCGCGCTGGTGATGTGGAACTCCAAGGAGCCGGGCTACCGCAAAGTCAGCCGGCTGTCGTTGCCCACGCAGATTTTCCAGATCAACGAACCGATCTTCTTCGGCTTCCCCATCGTGTTGAATCCCATCTTCATGATCCCCTACATCCTCAACGCGCTCATCCTCACGACGAGCACGTATCTGCTGATGCACTGGGGCATCCTCCACAAACCCTTCGTCAACGTGCCGTGGACCACGCCGCCGATCATCGGGCATTACCTCGTCACTGGCGGCGATTGGAAAGCGGCGGTGTGGGGCGCGCTTTCCATCCTGATCGCCATGGCGGTTTATTATCCGTTCGCAAAGGCGGCCGAGCGGCAACGCTTTAAAACCGAAACAGAAGTAAAGCCGACCGAAGCATGACTGCCGCTCGCGCGAATGCCGGAGTTGGAAAGACGGAGCGCGTGAACCTCCGCCATGAATTGCCGACGCTGTGCGCGCTCGCGTTGACCTTCGCTTTTCTCCTTCCGCCCACCGCGGACGCCGCACCGGTCAAGGCCCTTCGCGCCGCCACGTTTGAATCGGACATCACCATCCCCATCGGCCATGCCTGCATGGGCGGCGGCGTGGCCGATGCGAAGAAAATCGTTGATCCGCTGTTCGCGAAAGGCTTCGTCCTGCTGGGCGCGGGTGAACCCATCGTCGTCGTCGCGCTGGATTGGTGTCAGTGCAACAACGATTCCTACGAGCGCTGGCGCACCGTGCTCGCGCAGGCCGCCGGCACGCACATCGAACGGGTCATGCTCGCGACCGTGCATCAACACGACGCGCCGATTTGCGATCTGACCGCGCAACGGCTGCTGGACGAGCACGGACTCAAGCGTTGGAATTGCGATCCGGCATTTCACGAACAAGCCGTGCAACGCACCGCCGCCGCGCTGACCAACTCGCTCAAGTCCGCGCGCCGCGTGACGCACATTGGCTTTGGGCAGGCGAAGGTCGGGCAACTCGCCTCCAACCGGCGTGTGCTGCGGCCCGACGGAAAGATCACCTGGGAGCGCGGCAGCGGCAGCGGAAATATTTTCGACGCGCCCGAAGGTGAAATTGATCCGTGGCTGAAAACTCTGAGCCTTTGGGATGGCAACCGTCCCCTGCTCGCCTGGAGTTGTTACGCCATTCATCCCATGAGCGACTACGGCAAAGGCGGCGTCTCGGCGGATTTTCCGGGCCTCGCCCGCGCCCGTCGGCAGCGCGATGAACCGGAAGTGTTTCAAATCTATTTTACCGGCTGCGCCGGCGACACGACGGCTGGCAAATACAACGACGCCGCGGCCACGAATCGCGCCGTGCTCGCCGACAAGTTGTATCGCGGCATGGTCGCCGCGTGGAAAGCGACGAAGCGCGAGCGGTTGCGCGACGTGGATTTTCGGGTGGCGCAACTCCGCCTCCCCGCGCGCGACACCGGCGCGTTCACGCTCGAAGCCATGCAAACAACTTTGGCCAACACGAACGCCGCCCGATGGAAACGCATTTCCGCCGCGCTCGGCTTGAGCTGGCGGCAACGCGTGACAGCGGGGGTTCCCATTGATGTGCCCGGACTGGACTTCAACCGAGGTCAGGCGTTGTTTTCGATTTTGCCGGCGGAATGTTTCGTCGGCTACCAGCTCGCCGCGCAGCGACTGCGCCCGGAATCCTTCGTGATGGTGACCGGCTTCGGCGACGGCGCGCCCGGCTACACTCCCACCGACGCCTGCTATCGCGACGGCTACGTGGATGATTATTGCTGGACGCAACCGATAGTCGAACCGCTCATCATGCGGGCGTTGCGCGAGGCGTTGGGAGTCCCACGTGAGTAAACGTCAGATTCCCAACCGCTCGACTAGAATCTCCGCCACATCCATGACGCGCGCGGAATCGTTCTGCGCGGCGACGCCATCGGTCATCATCGTGAGGCAAAACGGGCAGCCCACGGCGACCGTCTTCGCTCCGGTGGCCAGCGCTTCCTTCGCGCGCACCGTGGAGACGCGCTGCTTCGGGTCTTCCTCCATCCACATGCGTCCGCCGCCGGCGCCGCAGCAAAAAGTTTTTTCCCGGTTGCGCGGCATCTCGCGAAAGTCATTCGTTGCCCCCAACGCCGTGGCCAGCACGGCGCGCGGCGCTTCGTGAATCCCATTGACCCGCGCCAGATAACACGGGTCGTGATACGTCACCGCGCCGGCACTGTCCGGGCCGGCGGCACTCGGAATATTCAGCCGGCCCTCTTGAATGAGTTGGGAAATGAACTGCGTGTGATGGATCACCTCGTAGCTCCCGCCAAACTGCGAGTAGTCCTTGAGCAGCGAATTCAGACAATGCGGACAGTGCGCGAGGATTTTGCGGACGTTATATTTCGCCAGCGTGGCGATGTTGGCCTGCGCCAGTTCCTGAAACAAAAACTCATCGCCCAGCCGCCGCGCGGATTCGCCGGTGCATTTTTCCTCGCGGCCGAGAATGGCGAAGTTCACGCCGGCGTGTTTCAACAACTTCACCACGGCGCGCGCCACGCGTTGCGCGCGGCGATCGTACGATCCCGCGCAGCCGATCCAGTAAAGCACTTCAAAACTCGGGTTCTCCTTGGCGGTCGGCGCGCCCAAACCCTCCGACCAGTTTGGCCGGTCCGCCGCGGGCAGTCCCCACGGATTGGAACTGGATTGCATCCGGCGCAACGCCGTCGCCGCCGTGCCGCTCAAGGCGCCTTCGCCCACGCGATTCCGCCGCAGATCGGTGATCAACGTGAGCGGATCAATCCGCACCGGGCAGACGCCCACACACGCGCTGCACGCCGTGCAGGACCACAGCGTCTCGGCCCGAATTGTTTCGTCGAGCAGTGCGCGAACTTGCACCGTAGCGGCGTCTCGGGAGAGCGCCGTACTCTCTTGCGCAGGAGTTTGCGCGGCGCTCTTCCGAGGCGCCGCTACGCTGAGGGACAGCGTCATCAACCGCTTCAAATCCTGCACGACCTTTTTCGGCGACAGCGGTTTGTCGGTGGCATGAGCCGGGCACGCCTCCTCACAACGGCCGCATTCCATGCACGCGTCGAGGCTGAGGAGTTGTTGCTGGTTGAAATGCTCGATGGCGCTCACGCCGACGCGCTCGGTCTTTTCCACTTCCTCCATCGTCACCGGCGTCATCCGGCCCAATTCCGGCTTCGCAAAAAACAAATTCATCGGCCCGGCGATGATGTGCAGCAGGCGCGTGAAAGGAATCGAGGCGATGAAACCAAACACCAACACCGCATGAATCCACCAAACGACCTGATGCGCGGAGCGAGCGCTGGCTTCCGTCATCCCGGAGAACCCGTGCGAAATCCACAGCCCAACCGGCGAACAATGCGCCGCGAGGCCGGTGGGCTGTTGCCAGACCATTCGCAGTCCTTCGACGAGATAACCGCTGATGCCGATGGCGAGGAACGAAATGATCACATACCAGTCCGTCGCGCGATGACCGACGCTGGCGGGCCGACGCGTTCGTCGCCAGAAAAACAAAATGCAGCCCGCGAGAAACAGCAGGCCAAACACATCGAGTGTGAACTCGTAGATGACGTAGTAAGTTCCGCGATGGAATTTCAGCGCCTCGGAAATCCCCGAGCTGAGATGATCAATCTCCAGCAACGTCGTGCCGAGGAACAACATCATGAACCCGGCGAACAACGCGAGGTGCGCCCAACTCGGCAGCCCGCGACCGCGCACCCGCTTTTGCCCGAGTCCGTCCGTGAGTAAACGCCGCAGGCCCGGTTTCAGTTTGCCGCAAATCTGGCGGAAGTTTCCCGCGATGAGTTCGCGCACACCGATGGGCGCGCCCTGCCGCCAGAGTTTGAAACGCCGCCAGATGCCCCAAGCAAACACGGCCATGGTGGCGACGGTGAGGCAGTAAAAGAGAACCACCGCTCCGTGCGGGATGTTGCCGAAGGTTTCGCGGGTGGGCGTCATTCTGCGCAATCGTACGCCGACGCGTGGCACTTGGGCAATTCGATTCCCGGGCTTCGCCGGCTCTTTTCAGCTCGCAACGCGATGACGCCGTTGCTTATGTTCGCTGCGATATGACACCCCGCCGTTTTGCTCCACTTCGTCTCGCTGCCGTTGCGCTGGCCGGCCTGACAACTTTGCATGTTCCTGCCGCCCAACTCCTCGATGACCGCGCCGTCACCATCCATTCGGCCCGCGAGATCGCCGCCAAACGCCGCACGCTCATCCGCTTCATCTGGGGTGAAGCTGGTTTTCCGAAACATCGCCTGCCGGACGTGGTACGGACCAACGTGGCCAGTCCCGTGCAGCAACTGGACCGACTCGCGCGCGTGGATGAATTCCGCATGGACCTCGCGCCCGGTTTACAGGGCCTAGCCTACCACTTCATCCCGCGGAATCCGAATCGCGAGTTGGTCGTGGTCCATCACGGCCACGGCTGCACGCTGGACGACGATCCATCGCCCGAAGACAAGGGCTCTGGCTTGCAACGCACCATCGCGGCATTGTTGCGCGAAGGCTACGGCGTGCTCGGCGTGTTCATGCCGCACATGCGGCCGGGCGATTGCAATGGTGGTCACGACGCCATGTTTCAAATGGAATCCTCCGGCAGTCCGATGAAGTTTTTTCTGGAACCGACGGCCATCGGTCTCAACGAAATCAAAAACCGCAGCCGGGCTGACAACTCTCCGAGATACCGCGCCTTTCACATGACCGGGTTGTCCGGGGGCGGCTGGACCACGACCATTTACGCCGCGATTGATCCCACCATCCGATGCAGCTTCCCCGTCGCAGGCACCATTCCACTGTATCTGCGCACACGCGGCTCGGTCGGCGACCGCGAGCAATTTGACCCCGCGTTTTACAGTCTCGCCGGCTATCCGGACCTTTACATTCTTGGCGCGCACGGCCACGGGCGGAAGCAGGTGCAAATTCTCGTACGCCGGGACGATTGCTGTTTCGGCGAGGCGCAACACGATCCGGAAACCACAAGGATGGCTTACGCCGAATCGCTGCGCGCTTACGAAAACCGCGTGAGCGCCGCGCTCAAGCAGATTGGGAATGCCTCGTTCCGCCTGCACATTGACGAAAAGGCGCCGAGCCACATGATTTCGCATCACGCCATTGAGGATGTGATTCTGCCGGCACTGCGCAGCGCCAGGTGATGGTCGCCCGCGTCGCGCTGGCAACTACTTCTTCAGTTTCTCGATCAACTCGGGAACGACCGAGTAAACATCCCCGACCAGGCCGAAATCCGCGACTTCAAAAATCGGCGCGTCGGCGTCCTTGTTGATGGCAACGATGACCTTGGTGTCCTTCATGCCGGCGAGATGCTGAATCGCGCCCGAGATACCGACGGCGATGTAAAGTTCCGGCGCGACGATCTTTCCCGTCTGCCCGACCTGCAGCGAGTTCGGCGTGATGCCGCTGTCCACGAGCGCGCGCGAGGAACCCACGGCGGCGCCGAGCGCGTCCGCCAAGCCACCGACCAGGCGCTCGAAATCCTCCGCGTTCTTGATCGCGCGTCCGCCGGAAACCACCACGCGCGCCTCGGTGGAATCAGGCCGCCCGGCGACCTTCGCTTCACTGCCGTCGTATTGGATGAAGGCGGGCAATTTGTCCGCCTCCACGGTGATGCTGACCACCGGCGAAGCGTCCGGCCCCTTGGCCGGATGAGCAAACGCCGCGGCGCGCACGGTCAGAAACTTCACCGCGCCCTCCAACTTCACCGTGGCAATGGCGTTGCCGGCGAACAGCACGCGCTTGAAAATGAAATCGTCACCGTCGCGGCTCACGTCCACGACATCGCTCACCATGCCGGCGTCCATCAACGCGGCGGCGCGCGGCAGAATGTCTTTTGAAAAAGTGGAGGCGGCGCCAACCACCATCGTCGAACCGCGCTGTTTCGCCACGCCGCCGATGACATGCGCGTATTTGTCTGCGACGGGTGATTTGAGTTGCGCATTATCCGCGACGAGTACGCCGGCTGCGCCATAATTTCGGAGCGACTCCGCGGTGCCGCCGACATTTTCGCCGAGGACGAGAATGTCAAACGCGCCGCCCGCATCCACGACCACTCTCTTCGAGAAGGCAACGGCCGAGAGCGTCGCCAGCTTGAGTTGTCCGCCGTCGTGTTCCGCGATGACCAGTATGTTTGCCATGATGTTACTGAGTTCTCGATCTCAATCAAATAAGGCCCTCACCCTGACCCTCTCCCGTCCGACGGGAGAGGGAACAGCATTCGTCTGGCTTCCATTTTCCGAAGCCCTCCGGACCATCGCCACCGCACAACACTCCAATCAACGGTGGACAATTCTCCCTCTCCCATCGGATGGGAGAGGGCCGGGGTGAGGGCTCCCTCAAATCACCTTCGCGTCGTGTTTCAATTTGTCCACCAACTCATCCACCGTTTTCACCCGCACGCCCGCTTTCCTTTTGGGCGGCGCTTCAAGTTTCAAAACTTTCGTCCGCGAAACCGCCGCGACGCCAAGCGACGCCAACTCGATTTCTTCGAGCGGCTTTTTCTTTGCCTTCATGATGCCCGGCAACGAAACGTAGCGCGGCTCATTCAAACGAAGATCAGTCGTGAGGATGGCGGGCAACTTCACCGTCACAGTTTCGATGCCCGCATCCGTTTCGCGTCCGCAGCGGGCCTTGGTGTTGTTCTCGATCAACTCCAGCTTTGAAACAAAGGTAGCCTGACCGACGCCCAGCAGCGCGGCCAACATCTGGCCGGCTTGATTCGAGTCGTCGTCAATCGCCTGCTTGCCCATCAGAACAAAATCCGGCTGCTCGCGCTGATAAACTGCGGCGAGAATCTTCGCGATGGCCAGTGAGTCCGAGCTTTCGGAAGTCTTGACCAGCACCGCGCGATCCGCGCCCATTGCAAGGCCGACGCGCAATTGCTCCACGCACTCGTCGCCGCCGATGCTGACGACGACGATCTCGATTTCGCCGAGCTTCTCCTCGATGCGCAACGCCTCTTCGAGCGCGATGGCGTCGAAGGGATTCACGGCGAACTTCACGCCGTCGAGATCAATTCCCGAGCCATCGGACTGGATGCGAATTTTGGTGTCGGGATCGGGAACTCGTTTGAGTGGGACAAGAATCTTCATCGGCACATCTCGAAAATCCCCGCGCCGCCCATGCCGCCGCCGACGCACATCGTCACGAGGCCGTAGCGACCGTTGCGTCGCTTGAGTTCGTTCAAAATGGAAACGGTCAGCTTGGCGCCGGTCGCGCCGAGCGGGTGGCCGAGCGCCACCGCCCCGCCGTTCACGTTGACGCGCTCGCGCGGCAATGAGAGCTGGCGGATGACGGCGAGCGCCTGGCACGCGAAGGCTTCGTTGAGTTCGATGAGGTCCAGGTCCGCAACTTTGAGGCCCGCGCGCTTGAGCGCCTTGGGAATCGCCTCGACCGGACCGATGCCCATGATGCCCGGCGGCACGCCACCGACGGCGTAGGTCACGAAGCGCGCGATCGGCTTCAACCCAAGCTCCTTCACCTTCTCGCCGGACATCAGCACCACCGCCGCGGCACCGTCGCTGCGTTGCGAAGCGTTGCCGGCGGTGACCGTGCCTTTGGGACCGAACGCGGGTTTCAACGCCGCGAGCCGTTCCAGCGAAGTGTCGCGGCGCGGGCCTTCGTCGGTGTCGAAAATAAACTCCGTCACCTTGCGCTTGCCGTTGCCGTCCAGATTCACTTCACGAACAGGAACGGAAACGCATTCTTCCTTGAACCGACCGGCGTCGAGCGCGGCGATGGCTTTCTGGTGGCTTTCGTAAGAGAAGGCGTCGGCGTCTTCGCGCGACACGGTGAACTTCGCGGCGAGATTTTCCGCCGTGAGGCCCATCGCGAGGTAGGCGTCGGGCATTTGATCCACGAGACAGGGGTTCGGCGAAATCTTGAAACCACCCATCGGCACGAAGCTCATGCTCTCGGCCCCGCCCGCGACGATCACGTCCGCCATGCCGCTCATGATTCGTTGCGCCGCCACGGCGATGGCTTCGAGGCCGGAAGCGCAAAAGCGATTCACGGTGACGCCCGGCGCCGTGTCCGGCAAACCGGCGCGCTGGCCGGCGATGCGCGCGAGGTTCATGCCTTGCGCCGCCTCGGGCATCGCACAGCCGAGCACCACGTCTTCGATTTGCTCCAACGACAATTTCGGCACGCGGGCCAGCGCGCCCTTGATGGCGAGGGCCGCAAGATCGTCGGGGCGAACGGTGCGAAGTTTTCCGGCCGGCGCTTTGCCGATGGGCGTGCGCGCGGCGGCGACGATGTAGGCTTCTTTCATAATTTTAGTTGGTAGTAACCATGCGAATTGCCCCCTCACCCTGACCCTCTCCCCCTCGGCGGTGGAGAGGGAACAGCAAAGTGCGGCTCACGACATTTCCAGCCACACCCGTTTCGCCGACCGACTGCCGACGATTCTCCCTCTCCCCTTCGGAAGGGGAGAGGGCCGGGGTGAGGGGAATTCTTGTCGCCATACTCGCTCTCAATTCCTCAGCGGCTTTCCGGTCTTGAGCGTGTGCTTGATGCGTTCTAGCGTCTTGGGTTCGCCGCAGAGGCTCAGGAAAACTTCACGCTCAAGGTCGAGGATGTATTGCTCGGAAACATAGTGGAGCGAAGTCAGATCGCCGCCGCACAAAATGTAGGCGAGCTTCGTGGCGATCTTTTGATCGTGCTCGCTGATCAAACCGGACCCGCGCATCTGCTGGAGTTGCAGTTTACAAAGCGTGATGCCGCTTTCGCCGATGGCTGGAATATCGGTGCGTTGCGGTCGCGGCAAATAGCCTTGCGCGACCATGTGCTGCACCTGCGCCTTCGCTTCGCCGATGAGCCAGTCTTTGTTCAACACGATCGTGGTCTCGCTCGGGCGGAGATAGCGGAGTTTCAACGCCTCGCTCGCGCTGGTGGAAACTTTCGCGAGGCCGATGGTTTCCCACGCGTGCCGGATGCCGGGGAAATAATCCACCTCGTCGTTGCGGATGATGTTCTCCGTGCAACGGATCAACATTTCCTTCGTGCCCTGCGCGCCGGGGATCAGGCCCACGCCGACTTCGGGCAGGCCCATGTAAGTTTCCGCCGCGATGACGATGTGGTCGCAGCCCATCGAGAGTTCCGTCCCGCCGCCGAGCGTGTAGCCGTGGCACGCGGCCACCACGGGCTTCTCGAACTGGCGCAGCGTGCTCGTGGCTTTCTGAAACTGGCGGATCATCAGGTCAACCTCGTCCCAATCCTGATTCTGAATCTGCGTCGTCAACAGCAGGAGATTCGCGCCGGCGGAAAAATGCTGGCCCTGATTGCCGATGACCAGGCCGGCGAAATTTTTGCGAACCTCTTCCAACGATTCCCGCAACATGCCCATCTGATCGCCGCCGATGACGTTCATCTTCACATGGAATTCGAGACACGCGACGCCATCGCCCAAATCCACGAGGCTCGCGCCCGGATTGCTGCGCACGACTTTGTTCGCGCGGTGCAACCACGGCAGGTGAATGGCCTTGGGCGATTCAACTTCGCCGACGTAACCGCGCTTTGTCACGTCGAAGAACGAACGGCGCGCATCGCGCTGTTCGTAGAATGAGTTCTTGCCCGCCGCGAGGAGATCGCGCACGAGCGCGGGCACTTCGCGGCCTTCCGCCTTCAAGCGATCCGCGGTTTCGCGCACGCCGAGCGCGTCCCAGGTTTCAAACGGGCCGAGCTCCCAGTTGTAGCCCCACTTCATCGCGTTATCCACCGTGACGATGTCATCCGCAATTTCCGTGAGCCGATCCGCCGCGTAGCACAGCATCGCGCTGAGATGTTTCCACGCGAACACCCCGGCCTTTTCCGTGGCAGCGCAGAGTGTGCGGATGCGTTCACCACGGTCGGAAATTTTGCTCGCCGCTTCCAGCGAAGCGAACTGCGGCTTCTGCTGCGGACGATATTCCATCGTCTTGTAATCGAGCGTGAGGATCGCGCGCCCTTTGTCCGTCTTCACGCGCTGATAAAATCCCTGGCTCTTCTTCTCGCCCCACCAGCCGCGCTTCACCATGTCCTCGATGAAATCAATCGGTTGAAAGGTGCCAATCTGCGGATCGCTATGGAGCAACCCGCGAAGATTGCGCCCCATCTGCGCCATCAAATCCACGCCGACAATATCGCCGAGCCGGAACGTCGCGCTCTTCGGACGGCCAATCGCCGGGCCGGTGATCGCGTCCACTTCATCAATCGTTAAGCCTTGTTCGATCATGAGCAACGCCACCTGCTGCATGTCGAAACAGCCGATGCGATTCGCCACAAAACCTGGCGTGTCCTTCGCTAGCACGATGCCTTTGCCCAGTACCGCCTCGCCGAATTCGCCGAACGACTTGAGCAACGCGCGATCCGTGTCCGGCGTCGGAATGAGTTCAAGCAGTCGCATGTACCGCGGCGGATTGAAAAAGTGCGTGCCGAAAAACCGGCGGCGATATTCGATGGGCAATCCCTTCGTCATGCCGGCGATGGAAAGCCCGGAAGTGTTCGTCGTCACCAGCGCATCGGGCCGGGCGTTCGCCGCGATCTTCGCATGAATCGCGAGCTTCAAATCCATGCGCTCGAGAATCGCCTCGATGACCCAGTCGGCGTCTTTGATCTCGGCAAGGTTGTCCTCGACGTTGCCGATGCGAACCAGGCTCGAGACTTCCGGCGTGAAGAGCGGCGAAGGTTTTAGTTTCTTCGCCTTGTCGAACAACGTCTGCGTGATGCGATTCCGCACGGCGGGCGACTGCAACGTCAGCCCGCGCTTCCCTTCCTCGGGCAGCAGTTCGGTCGGCACGATATCCATCAACAGCGATGGGATTCCGACGTTGGCGAGGTGCGCGGCGATTTGCGCGCCCATGTTGCCCGCGCCGATGATGGCGGCTTTGCGAATGGTCAGCATAAAAATTTTCCAGAGTTCTCGACGATCGACTTCAAAGATTCCGCAACTCGCGACGAAGGTATTTCCCCACACCCGATCTCGGCAAGGCATCAATGAACACCACCTGCCGCGGCACTTTGTAGGCGGCGAGTCGTTCGCGGCAAAACGCGACGATCTCCTCGACCGTGGCCTTCACGCCCGCCTTCAACACGACGAACGCCTTCACCGTTTCGCCGCGGTATTCGTCCGGCACGCCGACCACGCCGGCTTCCTTCACCTTCGGACACTCGAACAAAACTTCTTCGACTTCACGCGGATAAATATTGTAGCCGCCGGCGATGATCATGTCCTTCTTGCGATCAACAATGTAATAATAACCGTCGGCATCTTTCTTCGCGATGTCACCAGTGTAAAGCCAGCCGTCGCGCAACACGAGCGCGGTTTCCTCGGGCTTGTTCCAATAACCCTTCATCACCTGCGGACCGCGGATGACGATCTCGCCGACTTCGCCGAGCGGCATTTCGCGCGTGCCGTTCTCGAGGTCCATCATGCGCGCTTCGGTGTCGGCGATCGTCAGGCCCATGCTGCCGGTTTTGCACAGTCCGGCCGGTGGGTTCACGTGCGTGACGGGCGAAGTTTCCGTAAGGCCGTAACCTTCGACGAGTTTGCCGCCGGTCAACGCTTCAAATTTTTGCCTCACCTCGACGGGCAACGGCGCGCCGCCGCTCATGCACACGCGCAACGAATGGAAACCATACCGCTTCACGTTGGGCGCGTTGTTGAAGGCCACATACATCGTCGGCACACCGTGATAAATCGTCGGGCGATACTTGCGGATGAGATTCAGCGCCGCCTTCAACTCGAAGCGCGGCAGGATGATGATGCGCCCGCCGAGTTCGATGGTGGCGATCATCACGCACGTCATCGCGTAAATGTGAAACATCGGCAGCGCGGCGACGGTGGTGACGTGATCCACGGACAGGCCGGCCATGAGCCAGGCATTGGCCTGGCAGGCGTTGATGACGAGGTTGGCGTGGGTCAACATCGCGCCCTTGCTGGTGCCCGTCGTGCCACCGGTATATTGAAGGCACGCGATGTCCGATTGTTTCAGGCCGTGCGGGCGCGGCTTGCGCGCGAGCCGCAACAAGTCCAGCCAGTCCATCGGTTGTTTCGCCTCGGCGGAGACGCGGACGGAGGAAGTTTTTTTCAACGCACCGCAAAGCTGGCGGAAGTGGCGCGGGAAATATTCCCGCATACCCGTCAACACAATCCGCCGCACCGTGGTCAATTGCGGTCGCGCGGCTTCGAGGACCGGCTGCAACTTGCGATCCGCCACCACCATCACCGCGCCGGCGTCGTTCCATTGATGCGCCGCCTCGCGCGCGGTGTACATCGAACTGGTCGCGGTGACGATGCCACCGGCGCGCAGCACGCCGAAATACGCGATCACGAACTGCGGACAGTTCGCCATCATCAACGCCACGCGGTCGCCTCGCTTCAGGCCGAGCGCCTGCAAGCCGGCGGCGAAGCGGTTCACGTGATCCTCGAGCTGCGCGTAGGAAATCTCCGTTCCGAAATAAACCAGCGCCGTTTTGCGCGACGACTTCACCGCCGTCGCCGCCAAAAGATCGGGCAAGGTGAATTTGGGGTACCTCATAACATTGCGCGACCCGTGGGCTTCACTTCGACGCCACCAGCGCGGGATAGCTTCCGACTTCGCACAACCGTTTCGCGAGACGCCGTTGCAACGCGACGCCGTTGAGCGGGGTCCAGCGCATCAGCCGCCGGACGATGCCGAGTTGCGCGCGTAGCTCGTCCCCTTGCGAAACTGCGGCCAGCGCGTGCCGGGCGTGAAGTTCCATCCGGCCCACCGCGTCGTTGACGAATCCCAAAGCCAGGTCGCTCAACGCCGCCGCGCTCCCGGCGGACTTGCGGCCTTTGCGCGCGCGCAACACCGCGCTCTCACCGAGGTAAATATCAATGATGATGTCGCTGAGATGACCAACGACTTCCTGCTCGTCCGCCAGCTTCTCGCCGAACTTCTGAAACGCCACGCCGCTCACGAACAGCGCGAGCTTCTTGGCGTTGACGAGCAACGCCTGCGCCGGGGCCAGTTCATCGCCGCCGGAACTGTCTTCCAGCGGCGCGGGATCAAGCAGTTCCTTCGTCACCTTCGTGATCGCCGCGACGAGCGGGAAGCGACCGCGTTGCGCGCGGCGCATCAGCAGGCCGGGGATGAAGAGGCGGTTGATTTCGTTCGTGCCTTCGAAGATGCGGTTGATGCGCGAATCGCGACAGGTGCGCGCGGCGGAAAACTCCTCCGTGTAACCGTAGCCGCCGTGGATTTGCAATGTTTCGTCGGCCACGTCGTCCAGAATTTCGCTGCACGCGACCTTGAGGACGGAACATTCGAGCGCGAACTCATCGAGCGCGCGCGGGAACGGCGGATTCGTCGAGTCCATCATCTCGCCGGTCGCGGCCACGGCGTCCATGTTGGCCGCGGTGCGATAGATCGCGCTCTCGGCGGCGAAAATGTTGATCGCCATCTGCGCGAGCTTTTGCTGGATCAAACCGAACGACGCGATGGGCCGGCCGAATTGCTGGCGCTCCTGCGCGTAGCGCGTCGCAACCTTGAGCGATTCCTTCGCCGCGCCGATGGCGCCCGCGCCGAGTTTGTATCTGCCGAGGTTCAGGATGTTGAACGCGATGTAAGCGCCCTTGCCGACCTCGCCCAAAAGATTTTCCACCGGCACTTGGGCGTCTTCAAGGATCACGCGGCGCGTCGAAGAGGACTTGATGCCGAGCTTGTGTTCCTCTTTGCCGGTCGAGACGCCGGGAAAAGTTTTCTCCACCAGGAACGCCGTGACCTGCTGGCCGTCCACCTTGGCGAAGATCGTGAACAGGTCGGCCCAGGCGGCGTTGGAGATCCACATCTTGGTGCCGTTGAGGAGATAATGTTTGCCGTCGGGCGAAAGCGTCGCCTTCGTGCGCAGGCCGAGCGCATCGGAGCCGGAGCCCGCTTCGCTGAGCGCGTAGGCGCCGATCCATTCGCCCGTCGCGAGCTTGCCGAGATATTTTTTCTTCTGCGCCTCCGTGCCGAAATACTGCAACGGCTGCGTGCCGATGCCGCAATGCGCGCCGCAGGTCACGCCGAAGCCGCCGAGCCGCGTCAGTTGTTCCTCCACGCCCACCGTCGTGGCCCGGTCCAGCCCGAGGCCGTCATACTCCGCCGGCACGCCCATGCCGAGCAGCCCCAGCTCACCCGCTTTGCGAAAAAGTTTTGGCATCAGGCCGTCCGCCTGATGTTCCAGGGCGTCGAGGTTGGCGAGGATTTCCTTCTCCATGAACTTCTCGGCGGTCGCGGCCATGAGCCGTTGTTCGGCGGAAAGTTCCTCGGGCGTGAACACAAGGCCGGGATCGGTTTCGGTGAGCAGAAAATTTCCACCGGTCAAATGTGCGGGCAGTTCTTTCATTTGTGATAAAGCTTCAACCAATCAATTCCAGCCAACGGCGCGGGCGGCCAACCAAACCCGCGCCGGATACATCCTATTGCGTATCGGCGGCTCAAGTCGAGCCGGTCGTGAGCGCAATATGTTTTACCCGTTGCGACCGTGTCTTGTCATTTCGTCCAATGGACAATCTCGAACTTAGGCCTTCAAACCAAGGCCCAGTGTCTCCTTGCAATAGCGGATGCTGCGCTCCAGTTCGCCTTTCTGAAATTCCTGCTCGGCCTTTGCGTCGCCAGCTTTGTGAGGTGGCAAAGCTTTACCCCGCTTCGCCAGCGCCACGAACCGGGCGAACTCGTGCGCGCGGGCTTTCGGGTATTCCTTCCAGAAATCCGGTTTCAAATACGCGAACTCGCGCGGCCCGCCCGAGATCGTTTCGAGGTGAACCGGCACTTCCGGACACAACTCCCCGAACTTGCTGAAATAAATTTTCCAATCCACGCAGCCCTCGCCCATCGCGGTCCACTGCACACTCGCGCCGTTTTCGGATTCCCAGATCATCGCGTCGCGCAGGCTCGTTGACATCGCATACGGCACGAGCGTCTCGAAGCTCGCCAGCGGGTCCTCGAGCGTCCAGCAGGCGTTGCCGGAGTCCACATTCGCGCCGACGTAATCTTTTCCCGCCGCTTCGATCAACGTCACGAGTTCCCACGCCTGCATGTCGCCCGCGTGATTCTCGATGGCGATCTTCACGCCCGCATCCACCGCGCGCGTGCGGCACGACTGACAAACCTTCGCCGTCTCCGCGATGCGCGCCTCGATGCCGCCGGCGGATTTGCGGTCGTCATAACCGCCGAGCACCACGCGGATGATCGGGGAGCCAAGTTCCTTCGCCACGCGGATGCCGAGCGCGAGATGTTCCTCCGCCGGGCCCCATTTGTTTTTGAACCATTTCGCCGACGGACAAATGCTCCACGTGCCGAGGTGAATGCCGATGCCCAGATCGACGGCCTTCGCCCGGACCTCGCGCAAGTACGCCGGCTCGTGATTCTCAAACGCATCGAGATCGGTGATGAAGAGCGAATCGAGCTTGAGCGACGCCGCGTAATCGAGCAGCGCGTGGGCTTTCCAATTCATCGCGCGCACCGCGAAGTTGTCCATCCCGAGTTTGAGTTTCTTTTTCGCCGCCACCGCGCTGGTTTCAGCGAGCGCCGCCGGCGCGAACGCCAGTCCGGTCGTGAGGACGCCCGCGGTTTTCAGAAAACTCCGCCGGTTCAGTTCGCCATGATTCGACATCGGTTCGCGCATGGCCGTCTTTTTAGGCGAGCGGCGGCGGCGTGACGAGCAAATGTTTTGGCGGTGGTACGTTTTGACTGTAGGGCACGACGTAAGGAGTGCTTCGCCGGAACGACTCGTCACCTCGTCGCCTACAGTCCGTGAAAACGTACAGTTACCAATGTTTTGCGGCTTGCGCTGACCGCGCGGTCGTGGATGATGCGCGCGATGAAATTGCGCCGGGTATTTTGGACGCTGCTCAAGATTGTTGGCGCACTCGTTCTCCTCATCGCCCTCGTCGTCGGCTCGGTCTGGATCTATTTTCACCCCGATTTCAAACGCACGAACGACATCGTCTATGGCCAGCGTAAAGGCCACGAGTTGACCATTGACGTGGTGAAACCGTCCAAGCCCAACGGCCTCGGCGTGCTGCTGCTCGTCAGCGGCGGATGGAAATCAAGCCGCGGCTCGTTGCGCCCGTGGATGGTCGCGCCGCTACTGCGCCACGGTTACACGGTCTTCGCCGTGTATCACGTCTCGCAACCGGAGGCGACCATCATGGAAGTCAACGACGACATGCATCGCGCGGTGCGCTTCATCCGACATCACGCGCGCGAGTACGGCGTGGACCCGCAACGGCTCGGCGTCACCGGCGGCAGCGCCGGCGGGCACCTCAGCCTCCTGCTCGCCACGCGCGGCGGACCCGGGCCCACGGATGCCGCCGATGTCATTGATCGTGAAAGCAGCGCAGTCCAGGCGGTCGCCATTTTTTATCCCGTCACGGATTTGCTGAACCTCGGCAATTCCACCGAGAACCTGCACGACGGCGGCCCGCCGAAAAGTTTCGTGAAAGGATTCGGCCCCAACTCCACCAATCTCGCCGTGTGGCAAGTCATCGGCCACGACCTGTCGCCGATCTTTTTCGTGCGCTCGAATCTCCCGCCCACGCTCATCTATCACGGCGACGCCGACACGCTCGTGCCGTTGGATCAGTCGCAGCGCTACCAGGCCGAGGCGCAAAAACTGGGCGACAAAGTTGAACTCGTCATCCATCACAAAGGCAATCACGGCTGGTTGAGCATGATCTGGGACATCCGAAAGTTTGCCAACTGGTTCGACAAATATCTGTTGAAGCCGGCGAATTAAATCCATTACGCGCCGTCCATTCCGGAAAATCCACACACATGAAAATCATCAGGTTCGCATTCCTCGTCTCCACTCTCCTCGCGTCAGCGGCGCCGGCGACCTTCGCGCAATCGCCCGCCTACAACCAGATCACGAATCTGGTTTATGCGGAGGTCCACGGCACCGGCCTGCTCCTGGATGTTTTCACGCCGAAGGAAAAGCCCAACGGCCTCGCGATCGTGGACGTGGTGAGCGGTTCGTATTATTCGGATCGCAACAAGATTCGCGATCACACCACCGCCCAACTCTATCGCATCTTTTGCTCGCACGGTTACACCGTGTTCGCCATTCGCCCCGGCTCAAAGACGCGCTACACCGGCGCGGAAATGGAAACACACGTCAAGCTGGGCATCCGTTACGTCAAACAGCACGCGGTGGATTACCACATCAATCCCAACCGCCTCGGCATCACCGGTGCGTCGGCGGGTGGACATCTGGCCACGCTGGCCGCCGTGACGCAGGAGGACGGCCAGCCGGACGCGAAGAATGCGCTCCTAACCTTCGACACCAAAATCACCGCCGCCGGAATATTCTTTCCGCCAACCGATCTGCTGGACTGGAACGGCAAGCCGGCGAATGTCGCGATCATCGGCGACCTTCTGTTTCTCGGCGGGGTGAAAGCTCATTCGGAGGAGGAAATCAAAGAGAGCGCCCGACTCCTCTCGCCCGCGCTGCTCGTGAAAGGCACGCCCATACCCTTCCTGTTGATCCATGGCGATGCCGACCCGCTCGTGCCGTTGCAGCAATCGAAGAAAATGATCGAGGCGCTGAAAGCCGCGGGCGGTTCGGCCGAACTGATCGTGAAAGCCGGCGGCGGCCATCCGTGGCTGACCTTGCCCGAGGAAGTCGAAGTCATGGCCAAGTGGTTTGATAAACAATTGGTCGAAACCAACGCGGCGGCGGAGAAGAAATGAACACGAGTTCTGCGCCGCTGATATTGCGACCCCGGGCGGTGGAAGCTCCAACATCCAAGCTCCAAGCGCCAGAGAAACTTCAAACTCCAAGCTCCAAACCAGTTGTCGTGAGTTCATCGGGGTCCGGCCCGAGCAAACCGAAATACGCGACTTGGAATTTGAGGTTTGGTGCTTCTCTGGTGCTTGGAGCTTGGTGCTTGGTGCTTTTCCCCGCTCGCGCCGAGAGTGACACGCCCGCGTTCTCTTTCTTCGAACCCGTCCAACCACCGCGCGCGTTTCAAGTGATGGTCCATCGCGGCGCCGCCAGCCAGGCGCCGGAAAACACGAAGCCCGCGCTCCAACGTTGCGTCGAAGACCAACTCGAATGGGCCGAAGTGGACGTGCGCCTGACGCAAGACGGCCAGCATATCCTCTCGCACGACGCCACCGTCACCGACGCCGCGGGCAAAGTCTGGAAAATCAACGAGCACCCGTGGGCGGACTTGCGCGCGCTGGATATCGGCTCGCGGTTCGCCGCGCGGTTTGCCGGCGAGCATTTGCTTTCGCTGACGGATTGCTTCGCACTCGCCAACGGCAAACTGAATCTTTACCTCGACTGCAAAGCGATCAACCCCGAACAACTCGCGCGGGAAATTCTCGACGCCGGCATGGAACGACAGGTGGTCGTCTATTCGGACTTGAAGGAATTGCAGCGCGTGACCGCCGCGGCGAAAGGCAAAGTCGCGACGATGACCAAATGGCATCCGCAGTACGGCGGCGCGGAATGGGCAGTGAGCAACGGCCTCGCCGCCGTCGAGGTGGATGCGCCCGAGTTGACAGCCGACGCGGCGAAAACTTTCCATCGCGCCGGCATCAAGGTTCAAGCGAAAGTCCTCGGCGATTGGGACCGCGTGGAAATGTGGGACCGCGCCATCGCCGCCGGTGCGGACTGGTTGCAAACCGATCTGCCCGAGGAAATTCTCGCGCACGCGCTCTGGCAACGCCTGAAAAAACGTCCGGCACAGATCTCTTTTCATCGCGGCGCCAACCATTACGCCCCCGAAAACACATTGCCCGCGTTCGCCAAGGCCGTCCGCATGGGCGCGGACTGGGTCGAGTTCGACGTGCGCGCGACGAAGGACGGTGAGTATTTCCTGCTGCACGACGGACGGCTCAATCGCACCACCGAAGGCGACGGGCCGTTCAGCTCCGTCACCGCCGCAGAGGCGCGCAAACTGGATGCGGGCAGCAAGTTTGGCCGGCCATTCGCCGCGACGGCGCTGCCGACGATGGAAGAGTTCCTGACCGCGTTCGCCGGCAAGGTCGGTTTCTATTTTGATGCGAAGGCGATTTCGCCCGAAGCCATCGCGGAAACTTTGCAACGCCATAAAATTGTCGAGCAAACGGTCGTGTATCAGTCGCCGGAATTTCTCGCGAAGCTGAAGGCGATCAATCCAAAAATCCGCGCGCTCCCGCCGCTGGGCAAACCGGAGAATCTGGACCCGTTGGTGGCGAGCCTGAAACCCTTCGGCGTGGATGCGGATTGGAACATTCTCTCGCGCGAACTCATTGCGCGCTGTCACGCAGCCGGTGTGATCGTATCATCGGACGCGCTGGGCGATCACGAGCACATCGCCGATTACCAGCAGGCGATGGACTGGGGCATTGACATCATCCAGACGGATTACCCGCTGCGCGTGTTGCGGGCCATCGAACTGCGACCGATCGGCAAGCCGTAGCCGGCGTCCGGGAAGCATTACGGTGCGCCGCGGCAGCGGAGCGCCGATCTCCCGATCGGCTCGCTGCTGATTTTCGCCACTCCCCGATCCGATCTGGAGATCGGCGCTCCTCTCGGGCGATGGATTGCTGCTTGGACGTGAACCGGTCGGAGCTGACCCAACGCGCTGT
This sequence comes from Pedosphaera sp., assembly GCA_009695195.1. GTDB lineage: Bacteria > Verrucomicrobiota > Verrucomicrobiia > Limisphaerales > JADLHS01 > CAIKLQ01. Next base: position 7,237 of record SIBJ01000006.1, on the reverse strand, counting down.
TTAATTTTTCTGGGCGCCAGCGCGGCGTTCCCTCGAAGTCACGGTCGGTCGTGACTGAAACGGCCGCGCCATCCTGGGAGCGCCGGCATCTTGCCGGCGGGTTTTAAGTATCGCCAAGGGGAGGAAACTCGCCAGCAGGGTGCTGGCGCTCCCAAGCGTTGGCGTTGGCGTAGCAGTTTCAATCACATCCGTCACGGTCGCGAAACTTGACTCAGGCCGAAAGCCGTGTTCTGCTTGAAGCAGATCAATCGCGCCGGAATCCCGATGAAACCGCCTGCATTTCCTGACCCTCGCCCGAACCGTATTGGTTTCACGTTGATCGAGTTGCTCGTGGTCATCGCCATCATCGCCATTCTGGCCGCCATGCTGTTGCCGGCGCTGGCCAAAGCGAAGGAGAAGGCGCAGCGCACCGCGTGCATCAACAACCTCCGCCAACTAGGCCTGGCGATGGCGATGTACACCCACGACAACAACGACAGGATGCCCTGGTGCCAGTGGTACAACCGATTTGGCCCGAGCTGGCTTTACCAACCCAAGGTGGCGCAACAACCACCGGATCCGTTCCGGCTCGCGGCCGGCGTGCTGGTGGACAACCCCAACGACCTGTCCTACATCGAGCAGGGGGTTTACTATCCTTACATCCGCAACCGGCAGGCGTATTACTGCCCGCTCGACCGGAAGGAGAGTCCGGATTTCATCTACCGCATTCAACGAGTATCGAGCTACATCATGAACGGCGCCGTCTGCCGATTTGGCAATGATGTAACCCCAAAATTGAAGATCACCCAGTTCAGCCCGGCGGCCTATGTTCAGTGGGAGCCGAAAGTGAACAATGAAGGCGGCGGCTTCACCGGACCTTACGCTTACAACACCGGTCACGATGCCAGCCAGGTGCCCAACGCATCGGAAGGCATCGGCAACCGGCACGGAAAGGGCGCGGGGATTCTGGGGTTCGACTCCAGGGTTCACTGGATTTCGCGGCTGACGTTCGATCAGGAAGCGGATCGTCTTCCCGGATTGCTTTATTGCGTCCCGGGCAGCCCAAATGGCCAGTGAGACCGCATCTCTACGCGAACGTTTCCGAGGCCGCGCGCCAGGTTTTTCTCGCCAATGAAATTGTTTTCCATCACCGCCCGGTCGCGGTAACAATCGTAAGCGGCGATCGGGACCTGCGATTCTTTGCGGGCACGTCCTCGAAGGATCGCCACAATCCGGAATAAAAAAGCATCCATGCAAAGCCACCCGACCCTGGTTGACCGTCCGATGGTCATTGGATTCGCCGCCAGCCTCCTGTTGTTCACGGGCGCCGCCAAAGTCAGCGCGACTTCCTATTCGCTGGGAGTCCTGCCGCCGGAACACCAGCGGATGACCGATCCCAAGACCGGCGCGGAGTTGTTGTTCCTCACCACGGCACCGGCGGACGACGTGAACCTTTACTTTCACGAATACTCCTGGCTGGCCGATGAATCCGTCATCCTGTTCACCTCGTCGCGCACGAACGGCGGGCTGATGGGTTACGTGACGGCAACGGGCGAATTGATCCGCTTCAACACGCCGCAAGGCGGACTCGGCGCCGCGACCGCCGCCGCCAGAGGCAATGCCGTCCTCGCCGCGCGGGGCCGCGACATCGTCGAGGTGAAGTTGAAAATTCAACCTTCCGAGTCGCCAACGACGCGCCCCTCGCGCGTGATCGCGACGGAGCGAATTCTTTGCACGTTGGCCGATGGCGGCCCCTCCACCGCGCTCAATCCTAGTTGCGATGGCAAGTATGTCGCCGTCGGTCTGACGGGTTTCAAAGATCCGAAACGCGGGCCGAGCATCGTCAAGGTTGATCTCAAATCTGGAAAGTTAAGCGAAGTCTGCCAGCTTCCGGCGGGACGCGGTTACGGCGGCCACGTGCAATGGAGTCGCACGAATCCGAATCTCCTCAGCTTCGCCGGCGGGCACCGCGAGACGGGCGATGTCGCCGGGCCCGCGGCGGCGGCGAAACCGGAGGATTATTTGAACCGCGGCCAGCGCCTCTGGGTCGTGGACATCCGCGAACGCATTCCGCGCAATGTTTATGTGGCGGAGGAAGGCGAACTGGTGACGCACGAATCGTGGTGGGTGAATGACCAGATGCTTTTCTGCGGCGGCAAAAGTCCCCGGCCCGCGGAGTTGTCGCACGTCAAGGTCTTGAACATTTACACCGGCGAAGTCCGCGTCGCCGGCGCCGGCGCGTGGTGGCCGGAAGGTTCGCCCGCCGAGATCGCGCGTTTGAACTGGTGGCACGCGGCGGGCGCGACGGACGGACGTTGGATCGTGGCCGACAACTGGCACGGCGACCTCATGCTCTTCGAAGGCAAGACCACGCGCCCGCATCTGCTCACGAGCGGTCATCGCACCTATGGCGGCGGCGAGCACCCGCACGTTGGCTGGGATCGCAAGGGCGAAAAGGTCGTGTTCGGTTCGCACCTGCTTGGCAATCTGAACGTCTGCGTCGCGACGATTCCGAAGGCGTGGCAGAAAATTGTTTCGGGAAACGATGACGGTTTACGAACGAAGCAGCGCTAGTTCTGCAACCGGATGGGAGACACTCACGATGCAACTGATCTTCGCTCTAACGGCTTTGAGTCTGCTGACGGTGAGGGCGCTGGTTGCGGCCGAGCCGGTCAACTTCCAGGAACTGCAAAACCAGGCGCGAACGGCTTACACGAGTGGCAAGCGCGACGAAGCGTTGCGGTTGTTGACGCAAGCAATTGCGATCGAGCCGAAAAGCACCCGCGGTTATCTGGCCCGTGCTGGATTTCGCGAAGCGAACCGTGAACTCACCGAGGCCATCGCCGATTACGATGAAGCCATCAAACTCGACCCCCGGCTCGGCGCCACCTGGCAGAGCCGCGGCAGCACCCATTTCAAACTCGGACACATCAAGGAATCGCTGGCCGACTTCGACAAATTCATCGAGTTGGCGCCGCCTCAAGCACCGCATCACTGGCAACGGGGCATCGCGCTCTATTACGCGGGAAAATTTGCGGAAGGCCGGAAGCAATTCGAGTTGCACCAGACGGTGAATCCGAATGACGTGGAGAATGCCGTCTGGCATTTCCTCTGTGTCGCGCGCGCGGATGGTGTGGACAAAGCCCGCGCCGCGCTTATCCCGATCAAGGGCGATTCCCGCGTGCCGATGATGGAAGTCCACGCGCTCTTCGCGGGCAAACTCAAACCGGATGATGTTTTGAAAGCAGCGAGCGCGGGCGATCCGCCGCCGGCAGTGCTCAACCGGCAGTTGTTTTACGCTCATCTCTATCTCGGTTTGTATTTTGAAGTCAGCGGCAATGACGCACAGGCGCGCGAGCACATCACCAAGGCCGCGACCCTCGCGCCCGCCGCCGATTACATGGGCGACGTGGCGCGGGTTCACCTCCAGTTACGCTGGCCCAAAGACAAACCTTCATCGAAAGCGAACAAGTGATTTTGATGCTGGCAAGATTCGCGTGCGGCTTTGCAATCACGCTTGCCGTCGCAGGGGCGGCCAAGGCGGCGGAGCCACCACCGCTCGGCCCCGTCGGCAGCCAGGCGACCTACATTCTCGAAACTTCAAAACCTCTGCTCGCCACAACGGTGCGGCGATTCGTCGTGATACTCGGCGCCGTGGAAACCCGGGCGACGCGATCATTCCAATGGCTGGAACTCGACGCCACCAAAACAAGCGGCGAGCGCTTTCGCGTCTGGCTGCTGGCGAACGATCGTCCGTCACGATCCCGCGCGCTGGCCACGACGAACGTCGCGCGTTATGTCCTCCAGGAAGGCGGCTCGCAGCCAAAGGAATTTGTTCACCGCGTCACCGACGAACCAGTTTTGCCCACGACCGGCGCGTGGGAATTTCTCTGGCCGCGCCCGGCAGCGGGTCGCTTTCGCGATGGCGTGATCGCGCCACGCGTTGACTGGCTTGGTCACCGTTACACCTTGGAATCATCGGAGGTAAACGGAAACGACTCCTTCCCGCCGGCGCCGCGCCGCGTCGACTTGCTGCCCAATGTGCTCGTCGGCGTGCCGAGCAACTCGCGCACGAAGGACGACACGCGCCGCTACGACGGCTCGGAATACGAAATGGTCCGGCTCACGCGCGACAACTACGCCGAAATGATCCGCGCCGGGATGAATTGTTTCCGCGTGGATGCCGAACAAGCCGGCTGGCTGGCGGACGAACCGGTTTTCCATTGGGGCGTTGGCGGCACCGATGTTCCCTACCCCGAATGCCTGTTTCGCAGCACCTATCTCGGCCCCGCGCTGTTTCTCGATGAACCGGCGGTTCACACGCGCGATCAATTCATCCGACCGCGGCTCGCAAAGGAGCCGGCGTTCCGCAAATCCGTCACCCCGCAAATTGTTCTGCGCGAGTTCACGAATATTTTTCATGAAGCCGTGGCCAAGGGCGCGCCCTGGAATTTGATCAAAGGACTTCGTTCCCGAACCGACGTGGATCTCGGCACGCTGAATTTTCCGCAACGCAATCTTTACTCGTGGGAAACGATGATCGCCTCGGCCGCGTGGCAACTGACCGCCGAACCGGACGGCGGGCCGCGCGCCATCGTCTTCGAACCGCCGGGCCGGCTGGGCACACGCCGCACGGTGCCGGAATGGAACATGGCCTACGGCTGCCAGTTGTCTCCGACCAATCCCGCGAGCCTTTCCGATGTGATCTTCGGTTTCCTACGCGGCGCGGCGCGGGCGGCGGACAAGGATTGGGGCGTGAGCATCTACGGCGCGGTGGATCGCGCCGACGCGCCCGGGTTGCTCACACGCGCCTACGATCTCGGGGCCACGCATTTTTTCTTCTGGGACAATTATCAAATTGCCTGCGTCCCCTACGGCGAATGTCTCGCGCTCGCCCGTCAGCTCCAGACGCACGCGCAAAGCCGGCCAGACCGTGACTCTGCGCGGCTCAAGCGCGCGGCGGAAGTCGCCATCCTGCTGCCGCCCGGCTACGACCTCGGTCACGTCCACATGGGCCGCGGAAATTTTTGGGGCCTGAACGAATTGAACCTGGAACGCACGAATCATTTCGGCGTGCGCTACCGGCGAGTCATGGGAAATTTTTTCACCGAAATCGAAAACTGTCTGCGGCACGGCGTCGCGTTCGATCTGCTGTGGGATTTGAACGGGCTGAAGCTGGACGGCTATCGCGAAGTGGTGCGCGTGCGCGAAGATGGCCGCGTGGAAATCTCGGCTGGCAGCCGGCGTTCGCTGCGCAAAGGATCACGCGTGCCGGAACGACCAGCGGGCAAGCCGCCGCAATTGGTCGTCGAGTTGTCCGGCGCCGACGGCCCATCCCCGCGCGCGATCACCGCACACGCCCGGATCACCGAAGGTTCGGCGCCGGTTTATTTCACCGCCGGCGCCGACGGACGCGGTGTGTATCACAACGCGATGGCGCTTTGGGAACTCTATGGCCCGGAAGCGGAAGATTATCGCCAGCTTTCCGGCCGCGTGATTTCGACTCCGGCTCGTGACGGCAGCGCCGCGACGGTCGGGACGCAATTCACCGTTGAACACCCCGGCCGATACCGGTTGCGCGCCGCGACGACTGACCTCGCCGGACGCTCCGCCGTGGTCTGGAAGGAATTCAGTGTGAAGCGATGAAACCGCGGCTGACCCGTTCGGCTCCTCAATCTCGTTGTGGCAGCAACAACTGACGGGCAAGCTCACGTCATGACTTCCACGTTTCCCATTTCATCGAAAAGTTGGCGGCGATTGTTCAACGCTTCAGTCATGGCGGTGGTCGCCGCGCTGGCATGGCCGGTGAGTGCGGCCAGCCCAAGCGGAGCGGCGGCCTATTTTCCACCGCCGGATGATGCCGGCGGCTGGCGCTCGGCGACAAATGCGGCGGCGATGCGCGAGCGGGCCGGGATGGAAGCGGACCGGCTGGAGCAGAGCTGGGAGTTCACGCAGCGTTGCACGCAAAACGGCGGCCTGCTGGTGGTGCACAACGGCTGGCTCGTGTGCGAGCGTTATTTTGGCCGCGCCAGCCGGAACGTGAATCCGGACATGGCCTCCACGGGCAAGGCGTACACGAGCATCGCCTGCGGCATCATGCTCAAGGAGTTTGGCGGGAAGTTTCCCGGGGGACTGGACACAAAAGTGTTCACGCCGGAGTTTCTGCCGGAAGCTTTTTCGGCCGACGGCAAACTGGATGACGCGCGGCGCGGCGACATCACGCTGGGACAACTCCTGTGCATGAGCGGCGGTTACACGGGCGAAGGCGGCGCCCCAACGGCGGTGGTGATGGGCCGGGCGTTCCCGCTCAAGGCCGTGCCGGGTCAGGACATTCACGACCTGGACCAGTCATCGCTGCGTTGCGCCATGTGGACGAACGCCGGCGCGGGTTACTCCTACTCCTCGCCGGAGCCGCACATCGCATCCCTGGTGCTGCGGCGGGTGACGGGAATGGATTTGCAGGCTTACCTCAACGAACGTCTCGCCAAGCGAATGGGTTGGGGCGCGTGGGGTTATTGCCGGCAGCGCGGTGGATTCACGATGCCGCACGCGAATGGCGCGGGCAGCATCGCGGTGCGGGCCACGGATGCGTTGCGCTTCGGGTATTGCCTGCTGCGGGATGGCCGGTGGCGCGACCGGCAACTCGTGCCGGTGGATTACCTCGCGCAGTGCAACCGGATGTCCCCGCACAATCCGCACAGCCCGTACTCACTGATGTTTGAACACAACGCGGACGGACACGTGGCGGGTGCGCCACGGGATGCGTTCTGGAAATCCGGCGCGGGCGGTTTCGCCCTGATCGTCGTGCCGTCGCTGGACCTGGTCATTTACAAGCTGGGCGGGAACAACGGGCAATACGATCCGACGTTGGCAGGTTTGCCGCAACCATCGCCGGATCTTTCGCGGGACGATTGGAAGCCGATTCCTCGCACACCCTTTCACGAAGGCAGCCTGGGCGGCGACGACGGCATCCGGCGGGTGGTCGAGATGGTTTGTGCGGCGGTGAGCCAACCGTCACCACGCGGGAAGGCGAGAAATCAGAAGTGACAGGCCACGATGGCGACGGCATCAATCAAATATCTTGACTCCGAATTCGGCACGTCACACTAAAGGGCACCTCCGGAAACTTGGGGGATGAAAAGTTCAAAATAACTGAGTTAACGATTGCAGCCGCAGCAGAAACAATTTAAGATTTGCGCCATGAAGAATCACCCGACCGCTCAGACCTTTGGTTGCTTTGACGTGGAACTGCGCGTGC
>SIBJ01000005.1 GCA_009695195.1 Pedosphaera sp. | reverse complement strand
TGGCGCATGGTGGAAGTGAACGGCGAATGTTGCAGGTTCAGACTCAAAAAACCCCGCAAATGTTCAATCACCACACCAACATTCGCACTCTCTCATCAGCACCAAACCCAATGATAACGCACCCGTCGAATGTTTATCTGCAAACACTAATTACGACACCGCGCAGAAACTGTTGACCAACGTTTCATTCGGCCAATGGCAGATCAACTTCGGCTTTGCAACCAATCGCCTCATCTCTAAATCCATCACGAACACGTCTGGGGCATACAGCGGCGTTCCCACCACCTGGCAATTCCAGTACAACACCAACGGCCTGCTCGCTTACATCCTTGACCCGCGCGGAAGCACCAACACCACGATTCAATACGACCAATACGGCCGCCAGACCAATTCGCTCGATGCGCTGAATCGTGTCTCCGCCACCCGCTACGGTGTGCCAGGGAAGCGCCAAATCACACGCACCGACTCCGGCGGTTTTCAGTGGATCGAAACCTACGACCGCAAGGGCCACATCCTTTCGCAGCAGGACCCGCTGACGAACACCACCAGCTACGCCTACGACACGAACGGCAACCGCATCTCCATGACGGAGCCGCTCGGTTGGACCACGACGTTCGGCTACGATGCCCGCGCCAATGTCATCGCCAAAACCAATGCCCTTGGCGAAGTTGCACGGTGGGAGATGCACTCATTCTTCAACAAGGCGACGCGGCAAATCACACCCCAGCCCGCCGACACGAACGGTTGGACGAGCTGGACCAATTTCTACGCCTACGATGCCGCCGGAAATCTCACCAACCACTCTGATGCGCTTGGCTCACGCGTTCGCTACACTTATGCCACGAACGGTCTCGTGCTCACGTCCACCGATGCGAATGGCAACACGTCTCAATTCGCCTACGACACCAACGGTTTCCTTGTTGCTCGCACCGATCCGGCCACGAACATGTGGCAATTCACCGTCAACGACGTGGGCTGGAAGACCCGCGAAATCAATCCGTTCAATGATCCAACCTCCTTCGCTTACGATCTGAATGGCAACGTAGTTCAAACCATTGATCCCCTGAATCGCGCGTTCAACCGCCAGTACGATCCCAACGGCAATCTGACCGCCCAATCCGACGGCAAGGGCCAGCTCACCCGCCACGCCTACGATGCCGCCAACCAGCGCATCGCCACCACCAATCGCATCGGCACCAACTGGCTTTTCACCTTCACCTCACGTGGCAAACCTGAACGCACGATCGCTCCGCTGGTCGGTGCGACCACCAATTTCTACGACGCTGCCAATCGTCTCATTGCCGTTTCTGATCCGCTCGGTAACAGCATCACCAACCAATACGACGCGAATGGCAATTCCATCGCCATGATTGATGTGCTCGGCCAGCGTTGGTCGAAGAACTTTGACCGTCTCAACCGCGCCATCGCCGAAAGCGATCCGTTGGGCAATACGAGGACCACGGCGTTCGATGTGGCGGGCCGCATCAAGACTATCACCAGTCCGAACGGCTTCCCGTCGCAGCATGAATACGATGGCCGCGGACGCTTGGTGAAGTGGACCGATCCTGAAAACTTCCCGTGGCTCTACGCCTACGATGGCAACGCCAACATCACCAACATCACTGACGCTCTTAGCGGCCATTACGTGATGGTTTACAGCAACCGCAACGAACGCATCCTGGAGCGCAATCAGGACAACTTCGAGTGGACGTACACCTATGACCAGTTGCTGCGGCTCAAAACCCAGCGCGACCCCAACGGCACGGTTCGCACCCGCAACTACGACGCCGCCAGCCGCGTAACTTCACACACCCTGAGCACTGGCCGCGAGGACACCTACAACTACGATGACAACGATAACCCGCGCTCGATTGTCCGCCGCGTGAACGGCGTGGCGGTGGCGACTACCGGCCTCACCTACGATGCGCTTGACCGCGTGACGCACGCGGTGGATCCGTTCAACCAATCCGTGGATTACGGCTTCGATGCCCTAAGTCGCATCACGACCCTCACCTATCCCGGCAACCACACGCTCACAAACCGTTACGATTCCCTCAGCCGGCTCACCAACCAGGTGGACTGGGCCGCCCGCTCGATAAGCTACGATTACGACAAGGCCGGACGCCTTATCCGCCGCGCCTATCCGAACGGCGTGGTTCAAACAAACACGTTCGACACTTCGGGTCGTCTCACCAGCCTTAGCCATGTTGCGTTAAACACCCAACCGACCACGATCAACATTGCCCTGACCTACGCCTACGACCGCAACGGGAACAAGACTGGCAATTCCGAACGCGGCACGCTGGCCTGGCCGTTGCCGCCACTCCACGATGAAACCGCACAATTCACTCCTTCAGGCAGGATCACGAACAAGGTGGACACCGCGAGCACGGTCAACAACTGGACATATCATTTCGATCCCAGCGGGAACATGACGAATGCAGCCAGCGCGGAACAAAGCTATGCGCTCGCCTACGATGAGGACAACCGCGTGACGAGCCTGTTCTGGGACTACAAGTTGCCAGTCCAATTCACCAAGCTCATCACCAACCGCTACGACGCCTTGGGCCGCCGCATCTCGCGCAAGGTGGATAACATCGAGACCCGCTACGTCCTCGATTTGTCCGGCGGCATGGAGCGCATTTTGTGCGACACCGCTGCGAGCGGGCAGGTCACGGCCTACTACATACACGGGCCGGACCTGTGCTACCGCGTGGACGCCACCAACAACCTCATCTGTTACCACGCCGACGCTCAGGCGAATATCATTGCCTTGACGGATGGCGGCGGAACCAATCTGGCGCAATACGCCTACACCCCCTACGGCCGCAGCCTCGGCTCAACCAATCTGCAATCTCAAATCTCCAATCCGTATCTTTTTGTCGGAAGCCAAGGCGTGATGGAGGAGTTGCCCGGCCTCTACTTCATGCGCGCCCGCTACTACTCCGCCGACGCGGGTAAGTTTCTTTCGACAGATTCTATGAAGAAAATCGGGCCAGGGTGGAAGCCGACTGCTTATGCTTACGGAGGCAATAATCCGCTCTCTTGGATTGACCCGAACGGTCGTTCCTTCTGGAGTTCTATTTCTAGCGCAGTTAGTTCCGCTTTTTCCTCCGTGGTTTCGTTTGTGCAAAATATCAACACGCAGATTTCCAACGTGGCCGCAAAGGTTGCCACCTCTGTTGTGAAGTCTTCAGGTCAAAGCGCTCCCGGAGGATCATCCGGTTCGAATGCTTCCAAAGAAGCCGCTTCCTCCGGGCAAAGTATATCTGCAAAAGGTTCTTCGGGTTCGGGCCTGACAAGCCAATCCCAGACCGCTCCCCGCCAGACTTTCGCGTCAATGCAAATGCCCGCCGTTCAGAACACAACGCCTTTCAACCTCCAAGGAAGCACGCTGGGCGTTCGATTAGACACACGAGTAGCGGTTTCCACATCCCCACTTGGAACGCCAAGCTCCAGTGGGATAAACAACCAGATGCCTGCGCCTTGTAAGCTGCCAGATAATATCACTTACATTCAAGCGGCCCGCACTTTGACAGATGAAGAGAAGGTCCGTCAGGAATTACTCAGAATGAAAAACCTTGAAAGACCAAGCCCTGCGAGGACATCTGTGGGTTCAACTGACTCCGATGAATTCAAGATGATAGTCGATACGTTAGAACACGACGACGCAAGGACGCGTGCCCTCGGTTTGGGAAATAGTGGATTATCCGGCTGGGACTACTTCTGGATGGTGTATCTTGACATCGCGCAACCAATCTCATCATTAAAGTGAGAAACCATCCTTCCATAACTGCTAGCGCGTCTTCAGTGGTGAAACATCCGCAAACAATCAAGTATATCTTCGCCCTGCTTCCGGCGCTTCCCTCCGCGTCACCCGATGACCCGCACCGTTTGCCGGTCCAGTTCCACGAGCGAGTTCTGTTCGAGCGCGGCCATGCTCTCCGGCAGATGCCGCTCGAACCGCGCCTGCCCGCCGTTTGTAGGAGACGACGTGAGGAGGCTCAAACTGAAGAAGCAGAAGTCAGCGGTCAGAAGCCAGAGGTCAGAGGTAAAAATCAGAGCCTCCTCACGTCGGCTGCTACGGATCATCGGAGTTTGCCTTGTAGCCGACGACGTGAGGAGGCGGATTCTCCCCCGCCCGTTCGGAGCGCGGACAGCCTTGTCCGCGAGTCTTCAGCTATCGGGATGGTTCACGCGGACAAGGCTGTCCGCGCTCCGGGGTCACGCCGCCGCCGCTTCTTCCGACCGGTTGACGTATCGGGAAATCTCCGTCTGCAATTTGCGGATTTCGTCCAGCGGGCCTTCGGCAAAGACCGCGAAGTTGCGCGGGTTGTTCGAGAGGATGTCGGCGCGCAGCGATTGAATGGCGCGACAAAGGTTCTCGATCTGTTCGAGGGCTTGGTGCAACTGCGCGGCAGTTTGAATCATACCCCAATTGTCGCTCGTTCACCGCAACGGCAAATAACGCACCTGACCCTCCCATTCGCCGGGCCGGCTACATTCGGCGATCAGCCGGAGGTCTTCGATGGCGACGGCGATGGCAACCGCGCGCGGGACTTCAAACACGCCCGGCATCGCCTGGCCCGCCGCCACGCGCGCATAGGCATAGGCCGTGATGGTAGAAACATCGTGAGTGATCAGCACGCGCCCTTGTTGCGCTGCCCATTCCAAAACCACCGGGTCTTCCGCGCGCGTCAGGCCGGCCTCTTGAATACGAATCACGTCGAGGCGGGGATTGCGCCGCAGCAGACCCCGCAGAACGTCCTGGTTGAAGTTCTCGTCGAAGGCAAGGCCGATCATTCGCAGTTTTCCGTTGGATTACGCGCGGCGCGCGAGGAGCCGCGCACGCACGCCTTGCGGGTTGAACCGTTCTTCGTTTTCCCGGCGGGTGGTTTTTCGTTGCGCGGCCCGCGTCTCCAGATACGCCGCCACTTCGGCTTGATGCCGCAGCAGGTAGCCAAGGACGGAATACACGTCCGCCAGCATCAGGCTGGGATATTGCTGGACGATTTCTTCCGCCGTCGCGCCCTCGTGAAACGCCTCGGCCACGGTGTCCAAAGTGACGCGCGTACCCGCCACGTGAATTACGCCGCTGCCATTCTCAGCCAACGGAACGCGTTCCACCGATTCAATAGTCAGACTCATGCCTTGAACCCTAACCGCCACGCATGAAAATGACAAGCCAGCCAATCCAACGTCGCCGCGCCCTGATTCCGGCGCTCCTGCTGGCTTGGCTCCAAATAGTTGGAAGCGCATCCGCGCAACCCTTGCCCGGTTTGGTGGCTTGGTGGCCCGGAGACAACACTAATGACGTTGCAGGTAATTCCCATGCCACTTTGAATGGGGGTGCAGGGTTCGCACCGGGACAGCAGGGGAACGCATTCAACCTTCCTGGGCCGGATGCAAACGTCACGTTTGGAAATTCCATGGGGAACTTCGGAAATCAGGATTTCACCATCTCCTTCTGGGTTAAAACTCAAGGTGGGGTGCAGGGACAAACGCTCCTATCGAAACGACCTAATTGTTCGTCCGCCAGCGGTTTTGAACTTTGGCTATACTCTGGCGGTCTTGCGGGACATCCTCGAATCGAGATCCTGGACGGCCAAGGACAGGAACTGGGCCTAAATGCCACGCGGGCAGTTAATGATGGCATTTTTCACCATGTTGCCTTCACTCGGCAAGGCCCACTTGTATCGATTTATGTCGATGGTGTGCTGGATAATTCTGGATCTTTTCCTGTGTTATTCATCTCGAACAATGTGCAATTGACTGCCGGATTAAGTCCTTGTGGTTTATTTTTCACCGGACTGCTTGATGAATTATCCATTTACAATCGCGGCCTAGCTTCCAACGAAATCCAGTGTCTTTCCTCTCCACTCGTTGTCACTAACCAACCCAAAAACGCCTTTGCCCTCCTCGGTGGCATAGCTAGCTTCGGCGTGGGTGTTTCTGGCTTGGGTCCGTTCACTTACCAATGGCTGTTCAACTCAATTTCCATTGCAGACGGGACGAACGGCGCGTTGATCATCACCAACGTCCAAGCCGCCAACGCAGGCACCTACAGTGTCATCGTCACCAATGGCATTGGCAGCACCGTCACCAGTTCCAATGTCAGCCTGACCATCGTGACGGCCGGCCTCGACGACGATTCCGACGGCTTACTGAACGAGACTGAAATCCAACTCGGAACGAATCCACACTCCGCTGATACCGACAGCGATGGACTCAACGATTATCAGGAATTGTTCGTCTATGGCACAAGCCCTTTGCTCGCCGATTCCGATGGCGATGGGATGCCGGACAAGTGGGAAATTGATCACGGCCTCAACCCGCGTTTCAACGACGCGGCGGATGATCTCGACGGCGACGGCCTCTCCAATCTGGCCGAATACAACTGGAGTCTTTCGCACCCGAACCAACTGCTTGACCCGCGCACCAAGCATTCCACCAGTGCGACGGTGAGCGACTTCGCGGTCGTCACTGGCGCGGGCACGAACCAGTTTTTCTACGACCGCAACAACCGCCTGATTGGCGCGGAGTTTGATCGCGGCCTGGCGCTCGCCTACGTGTATGACGGCAACGACAACCTCGTGCGGCAGGTGTCCCTGAAGCATGACGCCAACACCAATGGCCTGCCCGACGTGTGGGAATTCCTGAACGGCCTCACCAACAACGCCAGCGCCTACACCGACACCGACGGCGACGGCTGGACGGATTATCAGGAATGGAAGGCGGGATCGAATCCGCGCGACCTGCGAAGCGCGCCCAACCTGCTCGGCAATCCCGGAACTCAAATTGCATCACTCCAACTTCCCTTTACTCCATCCAACTTTGTGGTGGGCGTCGGCCAATTGGACGGCTTGGGCGCGGAAGAAATCGTCCTCGGCGCGGACGGCAATCCGGGAACGAACGTGAACTTCCTGCTCGTACTCATCCAAGGAGCAACCACTTGGTCAACGCAGCGCGTGGACGTTGGCGTGTTCGGCATCACGTCCATTGCCGTCGGCCAGTTGACGAACCGGCCAAGTTCAGGAATTTATGTCGGGTTGCGCGGAACGACGAACGGCAGCGGTCGCGTGATGGAGTTCACGAGCAACGGTGGAATCTGGCAATCGAACCTGGTCGCGCTTGCGACAAATCAAACGGCGTTCGTGCTGGGGGTGCGCGGGCCGGATGTGCTGGTTAGTCTCGCCACAACAAATGCGCCGGACGGTTCGTTGTCAGCCGTGACGTTTGCGACGAACTGGAATTTGTCGTTGATGGATACGAACAGGTCACATCGCGGCTTGGGAACCACGGCCAGTATTGACGGACTGAATCAAGTCGCACTGCGATTGCTGGACTCGGGCGGCATTCAGGCGAGCTCGGCGGCCGTCAATGGTGGATTGATGGCTCATTACCCACTTGATGGTAACGCTGAGGACGCGAGTGGAAATGGCAACAATGGCACGAACAGCGGTGTCCTTTGGGTTCCGGGAGTCCGGGGGGGCGCCGCCCAGTTCAACGGGACAAACTCGTTCATCGAAGCAAACCCGCTGCCGGATTGTGCAAGCGTCACTATGTCAGCGTGGCTGTTTGTCACCAACCTCGACTCAACGATTCGGCGCATCTTTTTTGAGGCGGATACGAGTGTATCGCACGATCTTCAATTGGTTTTAAACACCAACAACAATCTTTCGTTTGAGGTCAAAACCCCCGACAGTATTACGTATTCCGCAGTTCCCTCGGGTCGCTGGTTCCATTGTGCCGGTGTCGCTGACGCTGATAATCACCGTATGCAGTTGTGGATTGACGCTGTGAAGGTCGGTGAACATGCCTTTTCTGGTCAAGCCAATGTTGGATATCACTATCGACTCCAGATTGGACGGTTTTATGACAGCGGAAATCCCGCCTCGGGCTATTTCAAGGGGATGGTGGACGACTTGCGGGTTTACAATCGAGCGCTTGCGAACAACGAGATTGTCCTCCTTGCCAACATCGGGAATTTCGGTCTGTCCTTCGCTGAACCAACAGCCACGAGAACGAACACCTGGCGCGTCACGTCACTCGCCGCAGGCGTTCTTCGCGGCACCAACGGCAGTTCGATCTTCTACACCTTTGCCGACGACAAGAACTCCAATGGGTTGATTGATTTCGCGGACGATTTCGTCACCGCAGAGTATCTGGTGACCGCCACCAACGCGAGTTCGTTGACGCCCTCCCGCCACCCCATTGCATCGCCGACCGTGGCGCAGAGTTACGGTCTGGCTTCTGTGAATTTCCTCAACACCGGCAACGAGGTCTTCTTCACTGGTGAGCCGGACGGGCAGGTGTTCGCCTGGACTGGAGCCGGCACAACCAATCCGTTGTCGCGTCAGTTGTTCAGCGGACATCATGCGGGCAAAGCATGGCACGCGCTCGCAGGCGTGAAAACATTTGAGCCGGGCGAGAGCTTGATTGGCTTGCGGGTTGATCCCACCAACCAGACCAGATGCGATGTGATTCTCTGGTCGCCGCAAACACAACTTCCGCAATTGGCCAGTCTGCCGAACACCGCGCCCTCCGCCGCCGTGCTGCCTACCACCAACACGTTGGGCAGTCTGGCCCTCGTGACCGTGCGCCTGTGGGATGCCGAGGGCAACGCCTCGACTCCTTATTTGCAATTCCAACTCAGCGGTTCAACCAACTGGCAGTATGCTGCCCTCGTGAGCCTTGACGGCGCCGCCTATTCCACCAGCGCCCGGGTCGCGACCTTACCCGGCGGGGTCAATCACACTCTCCTCTGGAATGCTGCGACCAACCTGGGCGTGGGTGTGACCACGAACGTTCTGCTCCGTGCCCGCGCCAGCGACATTAGTTTGCTCGGCGACTGGTCCGCCGGCACACCGTTCACGGTTCAAACCACCGCCAATCCGGACAGCGACAACGACGGCATCCTGGACTCTTGGGAAATTCAATACTTCGGCAACCTCGTGCATAGCGGCTTTGCGGACTCCGATGGTGACGGCTTCACTGATTTTCAGGAATTCATTGCCGACACGAATCCCACCAACGCGCTCTCCTACCTGCACTTCACCTCGGCAACCCGGACTCCGAGCGGGCTGGTCCTCAACTGGCAGGGCGGCATCAACGCCACACAATTCATCGAGCGGATCAACAACCTGACCACAAACAATTGGCAGCGGATTTTCACCAACCTGCCGCCGACTCCAATCTCAGGCAGTTACACCGATGCGCCAGGAACAAACGCCACGCAGTTCTACCGCATCAAGGCAACGCGCTGAGACGTTCCGAGCGGTCATCAACACCCGCCGTACCCATTCGCATACCCGAAACTTCGCAAGCGACTTGTTGATTTGAATTGGAACGCCGGGTCGGCGACCGGCGCTCCGTCATTTGAACCCAAATAATTTCTTCGCCTTGATGACTTCAGCGATGGGTGCCGGAACCATTTGCTCCCAAGCGGCGTCGCCCGATTGCAACTTTGCCAGCACGACGTTGGAATTCACGGTCAGGAATTCCGGTGTGTAACTTTTGATCTCCTCGACGAAATGGTTTTCGACCAGGTGCGCGTAGAGATGGCGCACGTTCGGCGGGACTTCGAGCGTGTCGAGCGTGAAGACCTGGCCGGTCTCGTGATTACGCCAGGGATAGGCATATAGTTTCACGCCGGTGCGCAGCAACTGGCCGAGCGATTCCATGATGCCGCCGTCGAGGTCGGTGTAAAATTTTTCGTCGAGAATGTTGCGTACGCGCGCGAGGCCCAGCGGCAGGCCGATCATCTTTTGCGTGTGGCGGCCGAGATATTGCACAAGCCGATGGTAGCGGCGGAAACTCGAAATGAGCACGGGCCACTTGAGCGCGCGGAGCGTGTCCACGCGGTCGAGAAAATCGCCATGGTCAATCACGTCCGCCACCTGCAACTGGCGCAGCGTCATCTCCAGCAACGTCACGGGCGTTTCCCCGGCGAGCGCGGGCTCTTTCACAAACTGTTCGTGCGCGCGTTCGAGCATTTCAAGCATCGGGTTCGTGAGCGGGCGAAAACTGCCGCGCTCGACGAGCACGGGTTTTTTGTAAAGCATTTCGCCGGGGATGACGCTCTCGCCCTCGGCGGTGAACATCGTCGCCTCGGTCAGCTTCTGCTCGACCAGTTGCAAGGCCATCAGCCGGTTGTCCACGCCGGCGAAACACGGGCCCGCAAAACGGATCAGGTCCACCTCGACGCGCTCGCTCGAAAGGCCGTCCATCAGCGATGCGATGAGCGTCACGGGACTGGTGTTGCGGTAGAACGCGCCGTGAATGAGGTTCACGCCGACGATGCCGAGCGCCTCCTGTTCGCGCACGGCTTCGGTATCGAGCATCCGCACGTGGATGATGATCTCCGACGGACGCTGGCGGGGCGAACCTTGAAACCGGATGCCGAGCCAGCCGTGACCTTCAGCCTGCCGCCCGAAGCTGCACGTGGCCACCGTGTTCGCAAACGCAAAAAAAGCCGTCTGGTCGCCGCGCGGCTTGTCGAGGCGTTGCACCACCAGGTCGAATTCGTAATTGAGCATCGCCTGCAGACGCTGGCGGCTGACGTAGCGTTCGGCGGGGCCGTAAATGGCGTCGCTCACCGTCATGTCGTAGGCGGAAATGGTCTTGGCGACCGTGCTCGCCGCGCCGCCGGCCCGGAAAAACCAGCGCGCGACCTCCTGCCCCGCGCCAATCTCGGCGAACGTGCCGTACCTGGCCTTGTCGAAATTGATTTGCAGCGCCTTCTGGTCGGTGTTCTGTTTTTCTTCGTTCATGTACGTAAGGTCAGGCGTTTGAGTGCGCAGCCACAGGACTTGTCCTTCAACTCATCGGCGGAACTTGTGGTCGGCTTGAACATTGAGTTCAGCGCGCGCGGCGTCAAGCTTCCCGCAACTTCATCAGCAAATCCTTGCTCTCCACGGTCTCGCCGACCTGGACCAAAATTTCCGACACCACTCCGTCGCACGGCGCGTAGATCGTCGTCTGCATCTTCATCGCTTCGAGCGTGAACAGCTTGTCGCCCTTCGCGACCTTCGTGCCGACGCTCACCGGCAGCGCGCTGACGAGGCCCGGGATCGGCGCGCCGATCTGCGTGGCGACGGCGGGATCGGCCTTCGTGCGCGCCTTCACTTTCGGCGTCGCCGAGCGGTCGGGAATCGAAAGCTGCCGCGGCATTCCGTTCAACTCGAACGTCACGTTGCGTTTCGCCTCCTGATCCACCGGGCTGAGGTTCACCAACCGCACGAACAATGTCTTGCCCTCCTCGATCTCGACGGAAATTTCCTGTCCGACTTTTAGGCCGTAAAAAAATGCCGGCGTCGGCAGCACCGACAGATCGCCAAAGTCGCGGGCCTTTTTCGCGAAGTCCGCGAACACTTCCGGATACATGATGTGGCTGAACACGTCGTCGTGCGACGGCTCATGCTTGAGCTTCGCGGCGAGGTCGTGTTCGATTTTTTTGAAATTCAGCGGCTTCAGCGACGCGCCCGGGCGACCGCGCAACGGCTTCCGCTTGCCGAGCACGATGTGTTGCAATTTTTTCGGCCAGCCGCCCATCGGTTTACCGAGTCCGCCCGCGAGCATGTCAATCACCGACTCGGGAAACGGCATGCTGCCCGGTTCGAGATTCAAAACGTCGGCGGTCTTGATGCCGCGCGTGATGAGAAACATCGTCATGTCGCCCACGACCTTGCTGCTCGGCGTGACCTTGACGATGTCGCCGAACAACTGGTTCACCTCGGCGTACGTCCGCGCGATCTCCGGCCAGCGATGGCCCAAACCCATCCCCGCCGCCTGTTCCTTGAGGTTCGTGAACTGTCCGCCCGGCATCTCGTGCAAATAAACCTCCGCGCTTCCCGCGCGCGGCGCCGTGTCGAACGGCGCGTAGAAACCGCGCACGTGTTCCCAGTAATCCGCGAACTCGTTCAGCGCGTCGAGGTCGAGCCCGGTGTCGCGTTTGGAAAATTGCAGCGCCGCGACGATGGAGTTGAGATTCGGCTGGCTGGTTGAGCCGGACATGGAAGCGATGGCGAGGTCCGCGATGTCCACGCCCGCTTCGCTCGCGGCGAGCACGGACGCGGCGGTCGTGCCGCTCGTGTCGTGCGTGTGGAAATGGATCGGGAGGCCGACGTGTTCCTTGAGCGCCTTGACGAGTTGATACGCGGCGGCAGGCCGGCACAGCCCCGCCATGTCCTTGATCGCGAGCGTGTGCGCGCCCATGCGCTCCAGTTCCTTCGCCAGCTTGAGGTAATAGCGCAGCGAATATTTCTTGCGCGAGCGGTCGAGGATGTTGCCGGTGTAACAGATCGCCGCCTCGCAAACCGCGTGCGTATCCTGCACCGCTTCCATTGCGACCTTGAGGTTCGGCAGATAATTCAGCGAATCGAAGATGCGGAAAATATCCATGCCCGACGCGGCGGCGTGCTTGACGAAGCCGGCGACCGCGTTGTCGGGATAATTCGAGTAGCCGACGGCGTTCGAGCCGCGGAACAACATCTGAAAACAAATGTTCGGAATCTTTTCCCGCAATTCCCGCAGCCGCACCCACGGGTCTTCGTGCAGGAACCGCATCGCCGTGTCGAACGTCGCCCCGCCCCACATTTCCAGGCTGAAAAGATTCGGCGTGCGCCGCGCCACGGCGTCGGCGATCGCCAGCATGTCGTAACTCCGCACGCGCGTGGCGAGGAGTGATTGATGCCCATCGCGAAACGTCGTGTCGGTGACGAGCAGTTGCTTTTGTTTCAGCACCCACTGCGCGAATTTTTTTGGGCCGAGTTCGAGCAGAAGTTGCCGCGTGCCGCGCGGCGGAACTTGTTTGTGATCGTAAGCCGGAATCCGCGCCGGCAACAAGAGTTCCTTCGGGACGTGACCTTTCGCCTGCGGATTGCCGTTCACCGTCACATCGCCGAGGAACGTGAGCAGCTTCGTCGCGCGGTCGCGGCGGGCTTTGAGTTTGAACAACTCGGGCGTCGTATCAATCAGCGTCGTCGTCGCCTGGCCGGACTTGAACGTCTCGTTGTGAATGACGTTTTCGAGAAACGGGATGTTGGTCTTGACGCCGCGGATGCGGAATTCGCGCAGCCCGCGATCCATGCGCGACAACGCCGTCTCGAACGTCGGGCCGCTGACCGTAAGCTTGACGAGCAGCGAATCGTAAAACGGCGTGATGACCGAGCCGGCGTAACCCATGCCGCCGTCGAGCCGGATGCCGAAGCCGCCGGACGAGCGATAGGTGAGGATGCGGCCGTAATCAGGTTGAAATTTATTTTCCGGGTCCTCGGTCGTGATGCGGCATTGCACGGCGAAACCATTCCGCTGGATGCCGCTCTGCGGCGGGACGCCGACTTCCGGCGTGTGCATCTCGCGACCCGCCGCGATGAGGATCTGCGAACGCACAAGGTCCACGCCGGTGATGACTTCGGTGACGGTGTGCTCGACCTGGATGCGCGGGTTCATCTCGATGAAGAACCACTCGTTCGTGTCGAGGTCCAAAAGAAATTCCACCGTGCCGGCGTTGTCGTATTTGATTTCGCGGCACAACTTCACCGCCGCCTCGCACAACTCGCGGCGAACTTCCGGATCCAGTCCAACACTCGGCGCGATTTCGATGACTTTCTGATGTCGCCGCTGCACCGAGCAATCGCGCTCGTGCAAATGAATCACGCTGCCGTGCTGATCGCCGAGGATTTGCACCTCGATGTGTTTCGCGCGTGCGACGTAGCGCTCGAGAAAAACCGCCGGGTTGCCGAAGGCGCGGCCCGCTTCGCCCTGCGCTTCGTCAAGTGAATCGGCCAGATCGCCGGGTTTGGTGACCACGCGCATCCCGCGCCCACCGCCGCCGAACGCGGCTTTGACGATGAGTGGGAAGCCGATTTCTTTCGCCGCCTTGAGCGCCTTGTCGCGGTCTTCGATGGCTTCTTCCGTTCCCGGCAACGTGGGCACGCCGACTTTTTGCGCCAGCGCGCGCGCGGCGGTTTTGTCGCCCATCATGCGCAACAATTCCACGCGCGGTCCGATGAACGTGATGCCCGCATCCTCGCACGCCTGCGCGAAGTCGGCGTTCTCGGACAGAAATCCGTAGCCGGGATGGATCATGTCCACGCCCTTTTCCTGCGCGAGCGCGATGATGCCAGGGATGTCGAGATACGCGCCGACCGGGCCTTTGCCGACGCCGACGAGATACGCTTCGTCCGCCTTGAAGCGATGGATCGCGAGCCGGTCCTCCTGCGCGTAAATCGCGACGGTGCGGAAGCCGAGTTCGGTCGCCGCGCGAAAAACGCGGATGGCGATTTCGCTGCGATTGGCGACGAGCAGTTTTCGCTGGCGCGGCGGCGCGGCTGGCGGATTCGGCGATGCTTCAGGCGAACTCATGTTTCGTTGGCGGATAAAGACAACAAACAGTGGCGGGCAAAGCAATGATGGAATGGGAAATGACGACGCCACGTTTTAGTGGGTCGTCCGATTCGCCGCGAGGTTTTGGAGTGCGGTGGCTGGCGGGGAATGGGGCTGACACCGCTTTTGGGAGATGCGCCAAAGATAGGAAGCGCGCACGACTGCGAAAGCGGTGTGTGCCCTCACCCCTCACCCACCGCAGTCCAAGACGCGTAGCACCATCTCTTGGCACAACCGCAAACAAACACCTTGCTCAAGCGCGAGGCCTGTTCTTAAATCGCACCAACGACACCAGCACAATGCCTGAGCAAATGACACCGCGCGGAAAACGCCTACTCATCATGGCAATGGTTTTTCCGTGGCTGTTCCTTGCCGTTTATTACGGTACTCCTTTGCTAAATTCACAGACACGGCACATGAGGGCGGTGGACGCACACATTGAGAAGATTAGTCCACTTTGGGACAAGTTTCGCGCAGAGCATCCGGGTTTTGATCAAGTGAAACTTTTTGCTTATACCGACGGAGACGGAATGTTTGGAGCACACGGTTACGTCGCAACCGATGAGCAGCTTTCAGAGCTTCGGAAATTTATGGAGAGCACAGCGCCTCCGCGGCCTATTTACGTGGGTTCAGTTCACGTGGCCGGACCAGAGTTCTTCGGGTTTCCAAAGAAGGTCGAACCAAAATAGATTTCAAAACCTTGGCCTCCTCGATCCTTTCCTACCCCTTCCACTTTTA
Source organism: Pedosphaera sp. (assembly GCA_009695195.1). GTDB lineage: Bacteria > Verrucomicrobiota > Verrucomicrobiia > Limisphaerales > JADLHS01 > CAIKLQ01. The sequence continues at coordinate 60,711 of SIBJ01000005.1, read as the reverse complement.
ATTTCTTTTTCCCGCCCGCCGACTCGCTATACTGGCGAAGATGTTCAAAACGCAAGACCTGCATGTCCGCGAACTGGTAAAGCTCTCTTCGCCGCGCGCGGTCAAGGCCCAGTTGCCGCTCACCGACGCCGTCAGCGCCACCGTCGCGCAAAGCCGCGAGCGCGTCATCCGCATCCTCAAACAAACCGACCCGCGCCTGCTCGTCGTCGTCGGCCCGTGCTCCATCCACGAAGAACGCGGCGCGCTCGAATACGCGCGCAAGCTCAACGCGCTCCGCCGGGAATTTGCCGGGCAAATGGAAATCGTCATGCGCGTCTATTTTGAGAAACCGCGCACGACCATCGGCTGGAAAGGTTTGATCAATGACCCGCATCTCGACGGCTCACAGGATATCGAGGCGGGTTTAAAGATCGCCCGCCGGCTGCTGCTCGAAATCACCAGCTTGGGGTTGCCCACGGCGACGGAATTTCTCGATCCCATCGTGCCGCAATACATCGCTGACCTCGTCACGTGGGCGGCCATCGGCGCGCGCACGACGGAATCCCAGACGCATCGCGAAATGGCGAGCGGCATCTCGATGCCCGTCGGTTTCAAGAACGCCACCGACGGCAGTCTCCAGATCGCGATTGACGCCTTGGGCGCGGCGCGGCAACCGCACAGTTTTCTCGGCATTGACACCGACGGCGCGACGAGCATCGTCCGCACGACGGGAAATCCCGACGGCCATGTCGTGTTGCGCGGCGGACGCGCGCGGACGAATTACGACGCCGAAAGCATCCGCGACGCGGAGGCGACGTTGAAAAAGCACAACCTGCCGCCGGTGATGATGGTGGATTGCAGCCACGCGAATTCTGAGAAGCAATTCGCGCGGCAGGAAGACGTGTGGCGCAACGTCATCGAACAACGTCTCGGCGGCACGCGCTCGCTCATCGGCGTGATGCTCGAGAGTTATTTGAGCGAAGGCGCGCAACCGTTTCCAAAACCCGTGAACGAGTTGCGATACGGCGTCTCCATCACCGACGCTTGCGTGAGTTGGGAAACCACCGAGCGGATGCTGCGCTGGGGCTACGAAAAACTTTCCGCGCTCAAGCCGGAGCTGGCAGGCGCAAAGTGAACTTCGCCCCGCGGCCGGGTCCGCTCGCGACTTCAATCGTCCCGCCGTGCGCCTCGACGATGGCTTTGCAGATTGAAAGTCCGAGGCCTGCGCTGCCGAGGGAATTCGAGCGCGCCGGGTCCGCGCGGTAGAACCGCTCGAACACCCGCGACAAATCTTCCGGCGCAATCCCCGGGCCGGTGTCGGTCACAGTCACGATGGCGCTGCCGTTTTGCGCCGCAGCCGTTACGCGCACTTCGCCGTCGGGTTGGTTGTAGTTCACGGCGTTGGTCAGCAGATTCGTGATGACCTGGCCGATGCGTTCGGGGTCGCCGGCGCAATTTGTCGGTGAGAGTTCGGTGACGATTTTCACGCGCCGCTCCTGCGCGAGGGGTTGAATCATCTCCGCGCAATCGCGCGCGGTCGTAGCGAGGTCGAACGGAATCCGTTTCAACTTTTCCTGGCCCGCGTCGAAGCGCGCAAGTTCCAGCAGCGATTCGATCAGGCGCCGCATCCGCTGCGCCGCGCGCTGGCAGGCTTCAAGCGTCTCGCGGTATTCCGCGCCGGTGCGCTCCTTGTTCAACGTGCTCTGCACCTGCGTGAGGATGACCGAGACCGGCGTGCGAAGTTCGTGGGCGGCGTCCGAGGTGAATTGTTGCTGCTGCGCGAACGCCGCTTCGAGGCGCGCGAAGGTGGAGTTCAGCACGGTGGCAAGCTGGCCGAGTTCGCTTTCCGTTTCCGAGGGGTTGATGCGTCTAGCCAGGTCACCGGCGGCGATCTCCTGCGCCGCGCGGCTGATCTCCGCGATGGGCCGTAGTGCGCGACTGACCGTCCACCACCCCACGCCCAACCCGACAACGACAATGACGCAACCAATCCCGGCGAGCGTGGCCGCGAGTTTGCGCAACTCCGCCGTCGCCTGCGCGAGCGAGGTGCCGAGGAGGACGATGCGGCCGTTCGGGACGTGGTGGGCGAGTTCACGATTCCCGTCACGCGTGCGCAGGACGAGATTATCCTGCTCGCTCTTGAATTCAGGTCGCGGAATTTCGCCGGGCGCGTTCGTCGAGAGGGCGAAGCGTTCGCCGGTTTCGTACCAGGCGGCGTAGTAAAATTTTCCCGTGTCGAACGGCCGCACCTCGCGCAGGCGATTTTCTGGCGGGCGGTCCTCGGGCCTCGCGTTGGGGAATCCTGGATCGCCGTCCTCGGGCGGCGGGCGGCGACGTTCGCCTTCGCCACGGCCGCCCATTGGGGCGAGTTTCGGCAACAATGGCGTCATGGCCTCGTGCAGCGCGGTGTCCATCGCCTGCATCCGCGAACGCCGCTCAAAAGTGTAGAACCCGGACATCAAACCGGCCACCAGCGCCACGAGCAGGAAGCCGTGCCACGCTTGCAACCGCCATTTGATGGAGTGGAGGATCATCGGGATGGGAACATCCAACATCCAACATCCAACATCCAACACCCAATGACCCGGCGCCGCAGCCAATGGATGTTCGATGTTGGATGTTGGTTGTTGGATGTTTTGCTGTTCATTCAATGCAATACCCATGTCCGCGCCGGGTCGTGATGAATTCCGCGCCGAGTTTTTTGCGGACGTTCGAGACGTGAACATCGAGCAGGTTCGAAAGCGTGGCATCGTTTTCGTCGAACAAGTGTTCGTAAAGTTGCGTGCGCGTGACGACTTCGCCGCGATGCAACGCCATGAATTCCACCAGCGCATACTCGCGCGCGGTGAGTTCCACCGGTTTGTGCTTTAACGAAACGATGCGCGCCGCCGTATCCATCGTCACGTCGCCGAGGTTGATCACATTTGTGGTCTGGCCGGCGCTCCGGCGGATGAGTGCCCGCAATCGCGCCAGCACTTCCGGCAGATCAAAGGGCTTCACCACGTAATCGTCCGCGCCGGTGTCGAGACCTTTCACGCGGTCGCGCGATTGGTCGCGCGCGGTGAGCATGAGCACGGGAGTTTTTTTCTTCTTCCGCAGACGCGCCAACACTTCCCAGCCGTTGAGCTTGGGCATCATCACGTCGAGCAGGATGGCGTCGTAGTCGGTGGATTCGGCGTTGAAGAGGCCATCCTCGCCGTTGTCGGCGATGTCCACGGCGTAGCCCTCGTCGCGGAACGCGCGGGCGAGGCCGTGCAACAGGTCCGGTTCATCCTCGACGATCAAGATTCTCATGAGCGTGCTGGCATCGGGCGCGACCCTGACATAATCCCCGACGGATTGCAGGTTGATATTTTGCCAGTCCAAATCCACGCGCCGAAAGTCGCACGGCGAAGCTTAAGCGGAGATGAAGCTGCGCCCAGCTGCCTGCCGGACGAATAATTGCCCTTGAGGAAGCGCCGCTGGCGGTGGAAAATGGCACGTCGCCCCTCCGCGGGCGACGACGATGAAATCTGCTTTGCCCCGGCTGTTGGCGCTCGTTTCCTTTCCGGCGTTCTGGTTCGCAGCGCTCCCGGCGAACGCGGTGGTAATCGCCCACGACCCGTTTCTCAGCGGCGCGAACAGCGCGGCGGGCGAATACACTCCGGGCGCGCTGGCGGGGCAGAATCCGACGGTCACGGGGTTTTTTGGCGCGTGGTACTCCTTCGTCGGTTCGGTCACTGCGGCGACGAACGGGCTCACTTATTCCAGCGGCGCGGACTCGGTGGTCAGCAGCGGCGGCGCCGCGCAGGCCGGTGCCGATGGCTGGCTCTTTCATTCGTTCGCGGCGCCCTTCACGCACGCCGCCACGGGCACCGTGTATGTCAGTTTCATGCTGCGGCTGCAAAGCACCGACCCTCGGTCTATCGCGCCCTCCGCCTGGGCCAGGGGACGGCCAGCTCGGTCGAGGTGGGTTGAACTCGGCGATCTTCGGAAACGCGCACCTCGGTCTGCGCCTTTTGGAAACCAGCACGTGGCTGATGGATTTGGGCGCGCCCGACGAAGCGGTGAATTTCTTCGTCCTCAAATTCAATCTCAGCGACCAGACCAACAGCGACTCCGTCGTCGTCTGGCGCAACCCGGCCAATCTCGCCAGCGAAGCCGGGTCGCCCGCCATCGGCACGCGCAGTGGATTCAATATGATTTTCAACAACACCACCGTCGCGATGTTTGCCAGCAGCGGTCAGCTAATGTCGGCGGATGAGGTCCGGCTCGGCACCACCTGGGCTGATGTCGTCCCGTTGCGCCAGCCCTTTCGTCTGAGCGCGCCGACGGTACTGCCGAACGGCCAGTTTCAAATGACGATTTCCGGCGCGGCAACTCCCATCGTGATCGAAGCCAGCACGAACCTGACAAGCTGGACGCCGCGGCTGACCAATTCCGCGCCGACCGATCCTTACGTTTTCACCGACACCGCCGCTTCCGGTTTCCAGCGCAGATTTTATCGGGCCTACAAAACGCCGTGAACGCCGCCGCATTCCTCGTTCGGCGCTTGGAACTTCCTTGGAGTTTGGTTTTTGGTGTTTGGAGTTTTTTTTCTCCGCTTCACGTCCCCTTAAGGTTGCTTCGCGTAATTTGCCGGCATGAAAACAAATTCAGTCCGCCTCGCCGCCGTCTTCGCCGGATTTCTTTTCACCGCCAACGCACCCGCCGCCGACCCCTACGCAGACTCATGGCTCACGACTTACGCCAGCAAGTACGCGCGCATCTACACCAACGACGCGGCCAAGACCGCCGGCAACGCCGCCGCCACGTGGAGCAACGGCACGCAGACGCAGAGCTCGCCCGCCTACGCCGGCGTGCAGGCGGTTTATTCGTCGTCGAACTGGGTGTATCTCAAAACTTCCGGCCTCGGCCAGCACATCATGGGGCCGTGGCAGAACGGCAGCTTCCCGAATCTGCCGAAGAACCAAAACGTTCTCTACCGCATCCCGCGCATACCGGTCGTGCATACCGCAACGAATCTCACGGGCCTCGGTGCCATCGGATATTTCGTGGACGGCGTGGCGATGTTTGATTCGCGCGACGGCTTTGTGTGGACGGGTTCCGCCGAGAGCGGCAACGGCACGGGTTATTGGAACCGTGAAGCCTACGTGAACGAAGGCGCGACGTTCGACCCCGGTTACGCGCATCAGGAGCAAACCGGCACGCATCACTACCACGCGAATCCCATCGCGCTCCGCTATCTGACGGGCGATCACGTGGACTTCGACGCGACGACGAAAACTTACAGCGAGAGCACGAACGCCGTGACGAAACATTCGCCGATTCTCGGCTGGGTGCGCGATGGTTATCCGATGTACGGCCCGTATAGTTATTCAAGCGCGTCAAATTCGGCGAGCGGTTTGCGGCGGATGATTTCGGGTTTCGTTTTACGCAACGGCTCGAACGGCACGGACAATCTCACGAACACCTTGCGCGCGAGCCTGCCCGCGTGGGCGTTGCGGTTCTACGGCACGACGCAAACCGGCCCGACCGTCATCGCCACTTACCCGATCAGCCGCTACATGGAGGATTACGCGTATCTCGGCGACCTCGGCAAAACGCAGGGCGTGGACTTCGACCTCGACGAATACAACGGTCGCTGGTGCGTGACGCCGGAATTTCCGCAGGGGACTTACGCTTACTTCGTGAGCATGAGCAGCAACGGCACGCCGGTTTTCCCGAACAACATTGGCCGCGCGTTCTACGGCAACCCGACCGGCGCGACCGCAACCATCGGCGAAACGGTGACCACCAATTTCCTCGGCGGCGCGGACCTGCGCGAATCCATGAACCCGCCGGCCCGCTCCGGCAACAACATCGTGCTGACGTGGAGCGCGGTCGAAGGCGGCACGTATCGCGTCGAGGCGGAAAGCAACTTGTCCGGCTCGAACTGGGTCGCGTTCAACACGAACACCGTCAGCGGCACGGTTACGGGCACGGCCACGGAAACCAACGGCGGCACGAACTCAATGCGTTTCTACCGCGTTGCTCGCACCGGCATCGCCAACTACGACGGCTACACCGGCGGCGGCGGCGCGAGTTTCGTGGCGCCGGGCGGCAGTGTGAGTCGCGGCTCCGGCACCAACATCACCGTCAGCATCACACTGCCGACCGGCGGTTCAAACCCGCCGATGACACCTCCCACCACTGTCTCGGTCACCAGCGTCACGCTCGGCGGCATCGTTGGCACCAGCGTCTCGTATGCGGTGCAAGGCACAGTCGTTGCCACCTTCGCCATCACCGCCGGCACCAGCTTGGGCGCGAAAGATATGATTGTCACCTTCCCGCCGCCGCCGCCGCCCGCTCCACAGAACAACGTGGTCTTCACGCTCACGGGCGGCTTCACGATCAATCCATGAATTAAAATTTGTCTCGCGTCAGACGAACCGCGGGTCGGGGCAAAATCGTGTGTCGCCCCGGCCCGCGGAATCTTTTTCAGAAGCTCCAACATCCAAGCACCAAGCTCCAGAGAAGCACCAACATCCAAACACCAAACAAAGTCCACGCGCCGGTTGAAGCTTGGAGCTTGAAGTTTCTCTGGAGCTTGGAGCTTTTCCCTTCACCTTCCCTTAAGGTAGCTTCGCGTAGAGTTGCGCCATGAAAATGAATTCAATTCAACCCGCCATCGTTCTCACCACAATTCTTTTCGTCGCCACCGCCCGCGCCGCCGATCCACAACTGGATTCCTGGTTCACCACCGCCTCCGGCCAATACGCCCGTCTCTACGCCACTGACGCCGACAAATCTTCCGGCAACGCCGTCACCACCTGGAGCCGCGGCACGCTCAGCCAAAGCACGCCAGCCTATTGCGGCGTGCATGAAGTTTATTATTCGGCGAGCTGGGTTTACCTCCGCACCAGCGGCCTCGGCTCGCACACCATGGGGCCGTGGTATCTCAACGCCGGGCACACAACGCTTTTTCCCAACGTGCCGATCAACACCAAGACGCTTTATCGCATCCCGCGCGCGCCCGCCACCAACGGCACGCACACGCTCACCGGCCTCGGCGCCATCGGCTACTTCGTGGACGGCGTCGCGATGTTCGATTCGCGCGACGCCTTTTATTGGAACGGCTCGGCGGAGGTGCAGGGCAGCGGCAGTTGGAATCGCGACGCGTGGGTCAACGAAGGCGTCACCTTCGATCCCGGCAACGCGCACCAACCCGGCAGCGGCGCGTATCATTATCACGCCAACCCGCCGGCGCTCCGCTACGAACTCGGCGACCACGTGGATTACAACGCGGCGACAAAAACCTACAGCGAAAGCACCAACGCCGTGACGAAGCACTCACCCATTCTCGGCTGGATGCGCGACGGCTTTCCGGTTTACGGCCCGTATGGCTACTCGACCGCGACGAATCCCGCGAGCGGCGTGCGCCGGATGATTTCCGGCTACACACTCCGCAACGGCAGCAATGGCGCAGACAATCTCACCACCACCGGCCGCACCGCGATTCCCGCTTGGGCCACGCGCGCCAGCGAGAGCGCGGCGACCGGCCCGACGGTTTCCACCACGTATCCGCTCGGTCGCTATCTCGAAGATAACGCCTACCTCGGCGACCTGATCAATCCCGTCACCGGCTCAAACTTTGTGCAAGGCGTGGACTTCGATCTCAATGAATGGAACACCCGCTGGTGCGTGACGCCGGAATTTCCCGGCGGCACGTGGGCTTATTTCGTCAGCGTCAGCAGCAACGGCACGCCCGCGTTTCCCTACAACGTCTCGCGCACCTTCTTCGGCAATCCCACCGGCAACACCACTACGCTCTCCGAAGCCGTCACCACCAACTTTGTCGGCGGCGCGAACTCCTCCCTCGCGATGTCCGCTCCCGTTGTGAGCAACAACATCGTCACGCTCACCTGGAGCGCGACCGAAGGCGGCACGTACCGCGTCGAAGCCAGCGGGAATCTTTCAACGTGGACCACCAACGCCACCGGCATCCCCGCCGTGCTGAACAAAGGCACGAGTACGACGGCGAAGCTGGCCACGAATCAATTCTTCCGCGTGACCCGCACCGCACTGGCGACGTATGATCCGTAGGAAAAGCACCAAGCACCAACATCCAAGCACCAGTGAAGCACCAAGCTCCAAACATCAAACCACCAATCGTCGCACGGTTCTTGGTGTTTGGAGTTTGGATGTTCACTGGAGCTTGGGGCTTGGTGCTTGGGGCTTCATTGCAAATCGTCGTCACTCCGAAATTCTCCGGCGAGCCGCTCCAACCGAACTCGCTCCGCTACGAAACTTCCGCGAAGGAAACTTTTTCCATCACCCGCGTCAGCTATCTCGTGAGCGGCTTCGCCCTCCAACGCGCCGACGGCTCGTGGCTCGAACTCACGAATCAACTCGCGTGGTTCGACCTGGAAAAATCCCATTCGTCCCATCGAGTCGCATCCGTCCCATCCGGCGAATACCGCGCCCTCCGCTTTCACATCGGCCCCGACGAAAAGCTGAACCACGCCGATGTGGCGCAGTTCCCCGCAGACCATCCGCTGAATCCAAATCTGAACGGCCTGCACTGGAGCTGGCAGGGCGGTTATATTTTTCTGGCGATCGAAGGCATGTGGCGGAGCGCAGCCGTCCCGGCCGCAGCACTCACGAATGCAGAGCCGTCTTCGGAACATTTTAACGCGCCAGCCAAAGCGGACGTGCTGCGGCCCGGAGTGCCGCGCTCCGGGGCCGCACTCGACGGCTGGTCCTACCACCTCGCCCGCGACACGAACCGCACACGCATCAACCTCGCCGTGCCGCTCGACCTCACACACGACACAAAACTCGAACTCGACTTCGACCTCGCCACACTACTGAACGCGCCGCGCCCGCTCTCATTCGCCAAAGCCGGGTCATCTACACACTCGCGCGAGGGCGATCCGATTGCCGCCGCGCTCGTGGCAAATCTGCCCGGTGCATTTCACGTCCGCCGCGTGAGCGCGGCCACCGCCTCCGAAATCGTCGCCGAAAACCTGAAGCCGCTCTACCTGCCGGAGAAGTTCACGCCGTATCGCTTCCAGATGAGCGCCACGTTTCCGATTCCCGATTTGCCGCGCGACAATCCGCTTATCGAAGAACGCGTTGCGCTCGGGGAAAAACTTTTTCGCGAAACCGCGCTCTCGAAAGACGGCTCGCTCTCCTGTTCGTCCTGCCACGATTCCAAACATGCCTTCTCCGACCCGCGGCGATACAGCATCGGCGTTCGCGAACAGGTCGGCACCCGCCAGGCCATGCCGTTGTTCAACCTCGCGTGGAAGAATTCCTTTTTCTGGGATGGCCGCGCGCCCTCGCTTCGCGCCCAGGCCTTGATGCCGATTCAAGACCATACCGAGATGGATGAAACACTGACGAACGTGTGCGCGAAACTCGCCGGCCAATCGACAATCAGCAATCGGCAATCGGCAATCAACTATACCGCCCTCTTCACCTCCGCCTTCGGCTCATCGGAAATCACGCCGGAGAAAATCGGCTTCGCCATCGAGTCGTTCGTCCTCACGCTCACCTCCTTCGATTCGAAGTTCGACCGTGCGCTACGGGGCGAAACGCAACTGAGTGACGAGGAGAATCGCGGCTTCGAGTTGTTCATGACGGAATTCGACCCCCGCCGCGAGCAATTCGGTGCGGATTGTTTCCATTGCCACGGCGGGCCGCTGTTCCAGAGCCAGACCTTCGCCAACAACGGATTGGATGCGACGTTCACCGACCCCGGTCGCGCGAAAATCTCCGGCAAAGATTCCGACAATGGAAAATTTTCCACTCCCTCGCTGCGCAACGTCACGCTCACCGCGCCCTACATGCACGACGGACGTTTTACAACCTTGGAAGAAGTCGTCGATCATTACAGCACCGGCGTGACGCGCAGCGCCACGCTCGACCCCAACATCGCCAAACATCCCGACGGCGGCGTGCCGTTGAGCGCGGTGGACAAACGCGCGTTGGTGGCGTTCCTCAAAACGCTCGCGGACGAAAAGTTCACGCCGCCGGGCGGCGGCGAACGGACCGCGAAGTAAACTTGCCTCGTCCCGCAAAACCCGATATCTCCCGCGCATGGATTCCCGCGAGGCGCTCGTCGCGCTCAATCTCATCGAAGGCGTCGGGCCGGTTCGCGTGCGGCAACTGCTCGCGCATTTCGGCGACGCGGCGGAAATCCTGAAAGCCTCCCGCTCCCAGCTCACCCACGTTCGCGGCATCGGCGACGACACGGCGGAGGCGATTTCCAATTGGGAAAAATCCATTGACCTCGCGAGCGAAATGAAACGTCTCGCAGATTCAGGTTGTCGCGTGGTGATTCAGACCGACGAGGAATATCCCGCGTCACTGCGCGAGATTTACGACCCACCCGTCGTGCTCTACGTGAAGGGCGCGCTCACGGCAAAGGACAAAAATGCCGTCGCGATGGTCGGCTCGCGGCAGACGACGCATTACGGGATCGAAACCGCGCGCAAGCTGGCGTATCAACTCGCCTACGTCGGCGTGACGGTTGTGAGCGGCGGCGCACGCGGGATTGACACGGCGGCGCATCAGGGCGCGCTCTCGGCGAAAGGCCGCACCGTTTGCGTGCTCGGCACGGGCATCAACATTGTCTTTCCGCCGGAGAACGCGGAGTTGTTCGAGCGCATCGCGGAGAACGGCGCGGTCATCACGCAGTTTCCGTTCAATCGCAACGGCGACAAACAATCCTTCGCCATCCGCAACCGCATCGTAGCCGGCATGAGCCTCGGCGCCGTGGTCGTCGAAGCCGACCTGCACAGCGGCGCGCTCATCACGGCGAACTTCGCGATCGAGTATGGCCGTCAGGTTTTCGCCGTGCCGGGGCGGATTGATTCGCCGCGGAGCAAAGGCTGTCACGACCTCATCAAGAAAGGCGCGAAGCTGTGCGAGGGCGCGGAAGATATTTTGAGCGAGTTCGAGTATTTGTTTCCCGCGTCCAACAAACCACCATCGCCCGGCGAAACGGGCGTGCTGCCCGCGCTCGAACTTAGCGAGAACGAGCAGAAAGCTTTCGATGCGCTCGCCACCGACGACGAACGGACCATTGATGAAGTCATCCGCCACAGCGGCCTGCCTAGTTCCGCCGTGAGCGTCGCGCTGCTCAGTCTCGAAATGAAGCGCGTCATCAAACAGCTTCCGGGAAAGCTTTTCGTGCGGAACCGATAGGCTTCTGTCTTGGGGAATGGAGTCCTGGATACGGGCAATTCCCGTTTTGATTCGCTTAGCCATTCTGCTAAGGTCATCTCATCGTGGTGGCGATGCATAAGCCGTGAAACCTTCACTCCCGCGCATTTGTAGTTTTCGTGCTCTCCTCCTGGCTGGCGCTGCGTTCGCTTCTGGCAAGGCGGTGGCGCAGCCCGGTTACGCGGACCTGGCGCTCTCGTTCAACAACACCTCAGCTTTCGCGGCCAGCACCGGGCAGTATTTCAAATGCTCAATCAATCTTTACAACGGCGGCTGGGAAACCGCGACCAACACCACGATCACGAACTGGCCGCCCGCAGGTATTGAATTTGTTTCGGCGACCAGTTCCCGCGGCACCTGCAGCCAAAGCGCGGGCCTCCTGACCTGCGCGTTGGGCGATCTTCCGCCGTATCAATCCGCGACGTTGACGATGGAATTCAAGGCGATCGCCACCGGCTCGTACACGAACGTCGCGGTCGCTGCTTCCGCGACACCGGATCCGAACTCAACTAACAGCCAGGCAAGTTTCATCACGCTGGTCACCCAGGCCAGGTGTTTCGGTGTGGGCGGCACCCACATCGCTTTTTACTCCACGCCGACGATGACGCTGATGACGAACAATCAGGTTCTCGTGGTCGGCCAGCATCTCGGCAAGACCACGGACCTGTACAACCTGTCCACGCGTACTTTCAGCCTCGCGGCCGGAACGATGGTGGGGGTGCATGAGTACGGTTCGGCAACGGTGCTGACCAACGGGCTGGTGCTTCTGGCGGGCGGCGCCACTGCCACCGGCACAAAAACCGCCGAGCTTTACAACCCTGCCACTCAGTTATTCCACCAGGTCGGCGACATGCTCGTTTATAGTTACAACCATTACGCCACGCTTCAACCCGACGGCACGGTGCTCTTGTGCGGAGGCGCTTTGACGACGAACGAGTTGTTCAACCCGGTCACCGAGACGTTCAGCCTTGCTCCCACGAAACAATGCGCGTTCAACGGAATCTACCTGTCCACCGGCAAGTTTCTTTACTTCGGTTACGGACGGGCCTATCTCTACGACACGAATACTTCCACGTCGGTCGAGACCAGTGGATTTCTTCAACCGCGCGCCTACCATACCGCCACGCTCCTCCAGAATGGCAAGGTGCTGATCGCCGGCGGGTACGGAACCTGGGGTGCCGTGACCGGCCCGCTTTCCAGCGCTGAACTCTACGACCCGATCACCGACACGTTCACCCGGACGGCCAATCTGACCGGTCCGCGGGAGCATCACTCCGCGTGCCTGCTGCCCGACGGCACCGTCTTGCTGGCCGGAGGCATGACGTCGGAGAGTGATCCTTTCTCGCTGACCACCGCTGAAGTCTATGATCCAAACGGAACGATCAATGTCCCCGGTGTCGGCGCCAGCGACGCGAGCATCCTCGAAGGCGATTCGGGGACGAACTGGATGCAATTCACTGTCTGGCTGACGACGACTTCGGCATTGCCGGTCACCGTGAAATTCGCGACCGCCGGTGGCACTGCGGGAACGGTGGATTGGGGCGTGGCCACCCTGGACTTCGCCAACACGAACGGCACGCTGACGTTTTCGCCGGGACAAACCAGCGCGATCGTGAGCGTTCCGATTTTCGGCGATTTGATCCGCGAACCCAATGAGACTTTGACTTTGAATCTGAGCCTTCCGACTCAAGCGTGGATTGCCCGCGCGGTCGCCACCGGCACGATCCTGGATGATGATCCCATGCCGGTGCTCACTGTATTGCCGGCCGCCTTGACCGAAAGTGATCTGGCGCGGTCGAACATCAGCCTGCAGGTTTCGCTCTCGCTTCCGACGACCAGCACGGTGACGGTGGATTACTTCACCGCCGACGTGAGCGCCAGCGCGAATTCGGATTACATCCCGACCAACGGCACGCTGGCGTTCGGTCCCGGCACCACCACCCTGACCGTCGAACTTCCGGTCTTTGGCGACTTGGTTCCCGAAGGCGACGAAACGTTTTCGCTCAATCTCTCCAATGCGCAGAACGCGACGATCGGTGTGGGCAGCGCACTGGGCACGATTCTAAATGACGACGCGGTACCCGGCCGGTTGCACCATTTTGATTGGTCATTCATTTCCAGCCCGCAAGTCCAAACCGTGCCGTTCCCCGTGACGGTCACCGCGCGGGATTATTTCGGCGGCGTGGCGACGAATGTACCCTGGCCGGTGCGGCTTTCCGCTCAGACCACGAACTATGCGGCCACGAACCTCGATTTTGAAGGGCCGACACTCGCGCCGTGGACGACCTTCAACTACACCCCGTTTGAAAAGACATTCGACCAGCGACTCGCGGACGTTTCGGGCTTGGGCCCGGCTTCGATGGCGTTTCGCATGTCGGCGAATGGTGGCACCAACGGCATCGCCCAGGACATTTTCCTGGTGGGCGGAATCCCCTACACCTTCAGCGCCAATATCCTGATCCACGTTGAAGACGTGGGTGGCACCTGTTGGGGTGGCATCATTTATCTGGAGGTCGGAACGAACAGCACCTTGACGGCGCTGCCGGATATGTGCATCGGTGATGCGCGAACGAAAATCTCCCTGTCTTTTACGCCGCCCACGAACGGCATTTACCCGCTTCGGTTTACCGTCGCCCGCGTCTATTGGTTGGGCGAATACTATTGGGTTTATCTGGATGACGTTCAGATCAGTCATCCGGTGATCACGCCAACCCTGGCCACGAACTTCGTCAACGGCACGTGGACCGGAGTCGTAACCGCGCTGCAACCGGGTACGAACATAAACCTCCTGGCCAATGATAATGCCGCCCACGTGGGCGCCAGTAATCCATTCGATGTTCTGCCAAGCACCGACCTTGGCCTGAGCGTCTCCACGAATTGGGGCGCCACCGTGCGCACGGGAGACCGGCTCACGTTCACTGTGGCCGTGACCAACCGCGGACCAACGGCCGCCAGCGATGTCATGGTGCAATGGGCCGTGCCACCTAACTTGACCTTCCTTTCGGCCAGCAACCTGATGGGAACGGTCACCAATGAAGGAGGCGTCTTGCGATGGACCCTTGGCTCGTTGGCCGTCGGGTCAAATGTCACCGCGACCTTGCAGGCGCGCGCGGATCTTCCCGGCCTGTTCACCAATTTTTTCACGCTGACGAACACCGTCATTGACGTCAACGCCAGCAACAACTCCGCGTCCGTGTCGGCGCAGGTGTTTCCGCCGCTGCTGACGATCAGCGATGCTTCCGCTTTTGAAACCAACGGAGCCGCCACCGGCATCGTCTTCGCGGTCACGCTCTCCGGCCCCAGCGGGCAGACCATTACCGTGGATTACTTCACCGTGGACGGCACAGCGACGAACAACCTCGACTTCGCTTCGACGAACGGCACGGTCACGTTCGCGCCCGGCACGACGAACGCCGTCATCGTGGTTTACGCCATCGAGGACATTCTCGATGAACCGAACCGCTCGTTCACCGTGCTGCTGACCAACGTCGTCAACGCGATCATCAGCGACGGCTCGGGCGCGGGCACGGTGCTGGACGACGACCCGCCGCCCACGATCACGATTGCGGACACCGCCCTACTCGAAGGCGACAGCGGCACGACGAACGCGGTCTTCCAACTCACGCTGTCAAAGCTCGCGATCGTGGACGTGTCCGTCCGCTGCACCACCGCTCCCAACACCGCGACGACCAACGACTACACCCACACCGTGACCACGGTGACTTTTCCCACGGGGACGACCAACGCGACCTATGCCGTGCCGGTGCGCGGCAACACGGTGAGCGAGCCAGACGAAACTTTCTTCGTGAACCTCACGCTGCCGGTCAACGCAACCATCGCGCGCACTCAGGCCGTTGGCACCATCGTCAACGATGACGCCGTGCCGGGGCGGCTGGATCATTTCGCCTGGGACGCGATTCCGTCGCCGCGCTACAAGGACTGGCCGTTCCCCGTCATTCTGCGCGCGGTGGATTATCTCGGCAACCCGGCCACCAACACGCTCGGCACCATTCCCGTGAAGGCCCGCACCGAAAGCGGATTCCTCGAACGCCTACAGGACGATTTTGAGGACGGCGACTCGATTGGCTGGACAAACATCAACGCCAGCTTCACGGCGACAGTGACGAACGAAACCGCCGCCGGCGGCGTGAGATCACTGCGCCTGACCGGCAGCACCGCGAACCTTGGCGGCGGCCTGCGCCGCGCGATCAGCAACAGCCAGCCGAACAAGATCACGTTCTCCGTTCGCGCCAGCCGGACGAATCAGATCGCCGGACGTCTCACCGCCTACGCCAGCGCCTTCTACCGCTCGGCGGTTTTCTACTTCAACAACAACGGCCAGATGGGGCTGCTGGATCGCCAGCTCGGCTTTCGCGGCGTGCCTTACCAAAGCAACCGCTGGTATCAGGTCGAACTCGCGCTGAACTGGGCGACTCAAAAAATTGACTGCCGCGTGGACGGCGCGTTGGTGCTGACCAATATCGCTTTCCCCGACAGCAGCGTCCCGAGCATTGACTCCGTCCTGCTCGCCAACCAGGACAACACGACCTCGTGGTGGGACGACATCCGCGTCTTCCACGACAATCTGACGAACAACTTCAGCCTCACGCCGAGCAACTTCACCGCGTTCGTCAGCGGCGTGAAATCGAACCTTGTGACCCTCAGCGGCACCGGCACGGGCACGAATACATTTCTCAGCGCCGATGACAGCCTCGAGCATGTCGGCACGAGCGGCTTCTTTGACCTGCTGCAAGCGGAGTTGAAATTGATCACGCCCGCGTCGGTCACCGAAGGCAGCGCGCCGGTCGCCGTGCAGGTGCAAATTCCGGTTCCCTTCCCGCAAGCAATCACGGTGACGCTCACGTCGAGCGTGCCGTCGGAGTTGACCGTGCCCGCAAGCGTGATCATTTCCGCAGGCCAGACCAACGCCAGTTTCAATCTGACAATCATTGACGACACTTTCCTCGACGGGACCCAACTCGTGCCCGTCATCGCGCGGGCCACCAATTTCGTCAGCGCCACGAATATCGTTGCCGTGCAAGACAACGAACCCGCTTTCCTCACGCTCGCGCTTCCGGCGACCGCCGTCGAAAACGCCGGCACGCTGGCCGGCCAGGGCCTCGTGACCGCCAGCGCGCCGCCGAACAAACCCGTCACGGTCGCGCTGACCTCCAGCGACACGAACGTGGTCCAGGTACCCGCGTCGGTCCTCATTCCGTCCAATCAACTTTCGGCCACGTTCAACCTCACGATCGTGGACGATCAAAAAATTGACGGCCCGCAGTCCGCCACCGTCACCGCCAGCGTCGTCAACTGGACCAACGACAGCAAAACCATCACGGTGACGGACAACGAGAACACCGATCTTCGGCTCACCGGCCCCGCGCAAGTGAGCGAGGATTCCGGCGCGATCGCCTACACCGCGCGCATCTCCGGCACTTTGACCACGAACCTGACCGTGGCGCTGGCTTCGACCGCGACGAACACGCTGGTTGTGCCGGAGACCGCGATCATCGTGGCGGGCCAGACATCCGTCGTGTTCACGGCAACAGCGCTGGACAACGGAATCTTTGACGGCGTAAAACTGGTGACGCTCGTAGGCAGCGCGCCCGGCTTCACAAGCGCCGCAACGAACGTGACCGTGCTGGACAACGAAGTTCACCACTTGAGCTTCGCCGCCGTCTCGGGAGTCAAAACGAGTTCCGTCCCGTTCAGTGTGATGATTTACGCGCGCGACCTCAACGACGGCCCGATCACTTCGTTCAACGGCCTGGTGACGCTGACCGGCCTCGCGCCCGGTGCCGTGATCGTGCAGCCGACGAACGTTACGTTCAGCGGTGGCCAATGGTCTGGCAACGTGACGCTGTTCACCGCCGAGCCGCTGGTCACGCTCCAGGCCACCGGCACAAACGGCCTCAGCGGCCAAAGCAACCCGATCAATGTTGCGCCTCCGGCGATGCTCGCGTTGAACGTCGCGGGCGGCGACCTCGCGTTCAGCCCAATCTCGGAGCGGCTCTGGGCGTTGGTCGGCTCGAACAGCACGCTGGTGCCCATTGATCCGCTCCGCAGTTTCGTTGAGCCGGCGGTTTCCGCCGGCCCCGGCGCCGGTCGCATCGTCACATCGGGCGATGGCCGCTACCTCCACATCGTCGGCAACTCCGGGACCGTTGTGCGGCGCTTCGACACGCTGACACGTGCGGTGGATTTGAGTTGGACCAACGGCGGCCTGTCAGTCGAGGACATCGCCGCGCAACCGGGCAATCCGAACGTCGTCGCCGTCTCGTGGGCGTGTCCCGGTTGCAGCCCGCGCGGACGCGGCGTGACGCTCTACGAAGGCGGCGTGGCGCGGAGCAACTTGTTCGGCGTGAACCTGATTGAGTTCGGCGAATCGCCCGACCGGCTTTACGGCTACAACAACGACGTGTATGGCGTTTCGTTCCGGACCGCGCGCGTGGATGCGTCGGGGCTCGTGGACGAAGGCACGCTGCCGATCATGGGCTGGTGGGGCGACAGTTTCATGATCACGGGCGGCACCCTCTTCTCGCAATCGGGCGGGGCCTTCGATCCGGATACCGCGGTGATGTTCGCGAGCGCGAATGGCTGGTGGGGCGGGCAAGGCGACAAGGCCGCGGGCCGATTCTGCACAGTGGGCTACTTCACCATCGGACCGCTGACGGCTTACGATCTCGCGACCATGTTGCCCGTCGGCTCGGTGAATCTGCCGGGGCCATTCAGCGTCAGCGCGCTGATTCGTTGGGGCACGAACGGCCTCGCGTTTTGCTCAAACAGCAAAGTCATCGTGCTGCGTTCCACGCTGTTGCCCTCCGCGCCGGTGACCGATCTCGCGGTCAGCGCTTCCCTCACCAACCAGTTTCTGCTGACGAGCAACGCGGTCCATTGCACGCTGACCGTTTCCAACGCCGGGCCGGCTTTCGCCACCAACGCCGTGCTCGCGGTGCTGCTGCCGGAAAACGTAACGCTGGCGGCCGTCACCTGCGCCAAGGGCGTCGTCCAGAGCCAGTCGGTGAGCAGCGTGGTTTGCGTGGTGACGAATCTGCCCGTCGGCGGGACTGCGGTAGTTGACCTGACTTTGCTCGGCGGCCTGCCCGGCGCGAGCAGCGCGCGGGTGAGCCTCACCGGGGACAATGCCGACCTGAACCGCAGCAACAACCTGCTCACGGTGAATTTCCAGGTGGGCTACGTGTTTCCGCCGGATCGCGTCGTGGAGTTGCACCAGCCTTCACTCGACCTGGCGTGGAATTCGAACGCGGGGCGCATCGTGATCTCGGCCCACAACATCCCGCTGAACGCCGGCAGCTCGCTGCTCCTGCTTGATCCGACGACGGGTCGCTTCGCTTCGCCCGTGCCCATTGGTCGCGGCCCGAACCACCTCGCAGTTCATCCTGCGGGGCGTTACGTTTATGCGGGCCTTGATGGCGAATCCGCCATCACGCGCGTTGACCTGGCGAATCGCGTGGCCGATTTGAAATTCACTCCGCCGCATCCCGCCACTGACCTCGCCGTGAAGCCGGACGATCCCGCAGTAGTGGTCGCGACGGACGCCTCCTGGCCGCAAGTGCTGGTCTATCGCGACGGCGTGCAATTGCCCAACACGGTTGACCCGGGTGCCTCCCTTTGGGATCGCTACGTCGAGTTCTCCTCGGTGTCGCCCGACCTCCTGTATTGCGCGCCGGTGGATGAATTTCTCCGCATCCAGATCACCACCAACGGCGCCACGGTGCTGGAGGGCGTCGGTGGAATGATCAGCGGTTTCGATCGCGACATGCGTTGCAACGGAGCGCGCGTCTTCACTTCGGGAGGGCGGGTGTTCGATCCGGAAACGCACACGTTCATCGGCACCGTGCCCTACAGCGGACTCGTCGCGCCGGACGTGAACAGTGGCCGCGTGTTTTACCTGACCGGCAGCGGGACGACCTACACGCTCACGAGCCTGAACTTCACCAACCTCCAGTTCGTCGGTTCGCTCTCCATCTCAAACGTGGCTGGGACGCCGACCAGTTTGATTCGCTGGGGCGCGGACGGCCTCGCCTTCCGCACCACGGGCGGACAGATTTTCCTGATCCGCACCACGCTCGCCGATGATCGCGATCAGGATGGCCTCGCGGATTCGTGGGAGCTTCAATACTTCGGCTCGCTCAACGCACCCGATAGCGGACCGAACGACGATCCCGATCACGATGGCTTGAATAATTTTCAGGAGGCGCGCGCCGGGTTGAATCCGCACCAGTTCGACAACCTGCGTCTCCTCAACGCCCGCACGCTCCCGGATGGCTCGTTCCAGTTCGAAGTCATCGGCCAACCGGGCAACAGCTACGCCCTGCTCGCCACCACAAACCTCGTGGACTGGACGCCCATTCTCAAATTCACCTGCACCGATGTGCTCACGATTCTCATTGATCCCGCGAGCACGAATTTCGGCCGCCGTTTCTATCGCGTCGCGCCCGTGTCCGTTGTGCCGGGGCCGCGGTTGGGATTCGTCGCTCCGACGCCGGTCCTCTCCAATCGCGTCAGCCTCACACTCGAAGGGGTGCCGGGATTCGATTACCGCGTTGAGAGTTCCTCGAATCTATTGAACTGGAACCCGCTGACGAACTTCCGCAGCACCAACCCGCTGATGTATTTCGAGGACGGGGCGTCGCCACCCGCGGACCGGAAGTTCTATCGCGCCGTCGTGCCGTAGCATTCCGCTGCTCCCTCAGGCCTGCCCGCGTACCTCCCACGCATCGCGCAATCCGTCGCCGAGAAAATTCAGCGCGAGGAGCGTCGCCACCATCACGCCGCCGGGGAAGACGATCAGCCACCAGTAGATGCGGATGGGATTGATCTGGTCCGCGCCCTCGGAAATCAACGAACCCCAGCTCGCCATCGGCGGCTGAATGCCGAGGCCGAGGTAGCTCAGAAAACTTTCGTAGAGGATGATCGCCGGCACGGTGAGCGTGAGATAAACGATCACTACGCCGAGCACGTTCGGGATGATGTGCCGCGAGAGAATATGCAGCGTCCCCGCCCCGAGCGCGCGGCTCGCTTCCACAAACGGACGCGCGCGCAACGACAGCACCTGTCCGCGAACAATGCGCGCCATCGTCAGCCACGACACCGCTCCCAGCCCGACGAAGAGGAACAGCAGACGCGCATGTTTCACCAGCGCTGCCGACCCGGTGTGCGCGAGCCAGTTCTTGAAAACGCCTTCCAGCGTCGTGATGAGCACGATGACGAAAATGATCGAAGGCAACGAATACAAGATGTCCACCACGCGCATCATCGCGCCATCCACGCGACCGCCGACGTAGCCCGCCGTCGCGCCCCACGTGACGCCGATGATCAGACTCACACCCGCGCCGACGATGCCGACCAGCAATGAAATCCGCGCGCCGTAGAGTACGCGTGAAAAAACATCGCGCCCGTGAACATCCGTCCCAAACCAGTGCTTCAAGCTGGGCGGACGGAATTGTTCATCGGACAGCGCATCGGGATTGTGCGGCGCAACCAGCGGCCAGACCAACACGAGCGCGACGACGGCGAGCAAGAACCACGCGCTGATGACGGTAAATCTGTTTTGCCGGAATCGTTGCCACGCGCGGCGGCCGGGGCTGTCGGTTCGCTCACTCATATTTCACGCGCGGATCGAGCAACGTGTAGGCAAAATCCACCACCAGATTCAGCACGACGAGCAGCGCGGCGTAGAGCAGCGCCAGCCCGACCGTCACCGTGTAATCCGAGTTCAGCGAGCTGTTGACGAAGTGCGGTCCAAGGCCGGGGATCTGGAAAATGGTTTCAATCACAAACGAGCCGGTCAACAAGTCCGCCAGCAGTGGCCCGGAATACGAAACCACCGGCAGCACCGCGAGCCGGAAGGCGTGTTTGAGCAGCAGCGCGTTTTCACCAAGACCTTTCGCGCGCGCGGCGGTGATGAACTCGGCCTTCATCGTGTTGAGCATTCCTTCGCGCATCAGCCGTGCGATGCGGCCCGAGTAGTAAAGGCCGAGCGCCGAGGTCGGCAGAATCACATGCCACGGTGAAATCCACAGCGCCACCGGCAGCCAGCGCAGTTGGATGGCGAAGAACATCACGAGCGCCGGGCCAACGACGAGACCCGGCACACAAACCATCAGCACCGCCGAGACGCCGCCCGCATAGTCTTCCCACCGCCCGCGCCGCGCCGCCGTGATGAAGCCGAGCGGAATCCCGATGCCCATCGCGAAGCAAAACGACAATCCCCCGAGCATCATCGAAATCGGCAACCCTTGCGCGACGATGTCCGAGACGTTGTGATTCCGGTAACGCAGCGAAATGTCGAAGCTCGGCGCCGCGTGATGCCATTTGCCGTCTGTGTCTTTTTCCCACAGCGCGCCGAGGTAGCGGAGGTATTGTTTCCAGATCGGCTCGTCGAGGTGGAACTTGGCTTTCACCGCTCGCTCGACTTCCGGCGACGCCGGTTTTCGCTCACGATCGAACGGACTGCCCGGCGTCAACCGCACGAGCACGAACGCCACGAAGCTGATCACCAGCAGCAGCGGAATCAGGCCGAGGAGGCGTTTGAGGAAATACATGGGAAAGTATTCAGTATTCAGTGTTCAGTCATCACTCGGTTGGTTGCTCGCTGCGTGCTGGCGCTGAAAACTGAAGACTGAACACTGAATACTTTCCCCTTCCGCAAATACTGCATCGGATGCTCATCCAGCAGGTTCTCCCAGATGCCGGAGATTTTGTTCGTGTCGAAATAATTGAAGCCGGCGTAGAAATACAGCGGGACGATTGGCGCTTCCTCGGCGACCAGAATCAATTCCGCCTGGCGCAAAATCTCCGCGCGCTTCTTCAGATCGGTTTGCAGGTTTGCGTCGTGGATGAGCGCGTCGTAGCGCGGGTTTTTCCAGCCGGTGCGGTTGTTGCCGCTCGGGCTGAGAAACATGTCGAGGAAAGTGTTTGCGTCGTTGTAGTCGCCGACCCAACTGGAGGCGGAGATGTCGTAATCGAGCTTCGACTGCGCGCTGTAAAAAATCTTCCGCTCGATCTGGCGCAGTTCCAGTTCCACACCCAGCGCCTCGCGCCACATCTGTTGCAGTTCGACGCCGATCTTGCCCTGCAACTGCGCGCCACCGCCGCCGGCAAAAAATGTGTAGCTGATGCGCGGGAAATTCTTTCCGCCGGGAAAGCCGGCTTCGGCCAGCAGTTTGCGCGCGGCTGCTACGTCGTAATGCAGGCCGTCGGGCGGTTCGTAGTTCGCCACGCCGTCGGGGACGTAATGGTTCGTGGGCCGCTCGCCGCCGGCGGTGAGTTTGCGGACGAGATGTTCCTTGTCCGTCGCCATCGCGAACGCCCGCCGCACGCGCGGGTCGTTGAACGGCGGCTTGGTGACGTTGAAGCGGTAATAGTAAGTCCCGAAATACGCGAAGCTGTGAAAGTCCGGCCGCGATTTCAGCACATCCATCAACTCAACGGGCTTGAGGTCCTTGTCCCACACGATGTCCGCCACGCCAGTCTCGTAAAGATTCAGCGCGGTGTTCGCGGAGTTCACGGGCAGCACGTCAATGATTTCGGAAGCGGTGTTCGCGGCGTCCCAGTAACGAGGATTACGAATGAGCCGGACCTTGTCATTGATGCGCCACGCGCCGAGTTGGAACGCGCCGCTCACCGGCAGCGGCCGCGCGTGCAGCCAACGGTCGCCATGTTGCTCGATGATTTTTTGCGGCAACACCGCGAGCGTCGGGAACGCGCAGAGGTCGAGGAAGAACGCGAGCGGCGAATTCAATTCCACGCGCAACGTGAAGGCGTCGAGCGCTTGAAATCCCAATTGCGCATCGTTCGTGAGCACGCGGTTGAAATAATCCTCCGCGCCTTTGATGTAGAAAAGTTGTCCGGCGTAATCGCTCGCGGTTGCCGGGTCGAGCGCGCGCTTCCAGGACCAGACGAAGTCAGCGGTGGTGATCGGCTCGCCGGTGGACCAGACGAGATTGGTGCGCAGGTGAAAAGTGTAAACGCGTTTGTCCGGCGAAATCTCCCACTTCTCAGCGAGTGCGGGGACCGGCAGCGCCGTGCGCGCGTCGAGTTTCGTGAGTCCCTCGAACAACGCCTTCGTGATGCGCATCTCCGAAATGCCGCTGACAATCTGTGGATCGAGCGACTCGGGTTCACTGCCGTTGACGATGGTGAGGTCGGCGGGCGGTTCGCGGCGAGCGCAAGAAGCCAGCATCGAACCCGCGGCCAGTGCCAAGACACCGCGCGTGAGGAAACGAACCGGGTTTGCCACGCGCGCAAACTATCGCCGAAAGCCAGACGCCGCACGCGGAAAAATCCACGGGCGGCGATTGATGAAAAAAGTTCCGTCTGCTATTTCGGCGCAACCGGAGCGGAGTTCGTCGAAGTCGCGGCGGGAAGATTGGTCAGCACCGGGAGGGCGGAGACCGGCGCATTCGACAATGCTGGCGTGACCGCCGGCGTGGTGACGGGTGCCGCTGCGGGCGCCGCCGCCGCGGCTTTATCCACGCTCTCCGCGATCTTTTTCGCCGTCTTGGTCTTGTTGTAGTAATTGCCTTGCGTCACGCCGATCACGAGCAGCAGCGCGAAGAACACGATGGTCGCGATCTTCGTCGTCTTGGTGAGCACGTTGCCCGTGCCCGCGCCAAATAATGCGTCCGTGGCCGCGCCGCCGAACGCCACGCCGGCGCCGGCTTCCTTCTTCGGCAGTTGAATCAGCACGAGCAGGATCAGCAGCAGGCTGTCCAGCACCAGAACGACGGTCAAAAATCCGATAAAGATGATCATAAGCTTGATTACAGGTTAAATGGAATTCTTCACGATGTCAGCAAAACTTCGCGCCTCCAGCGACGCCCCGCCCACCAGCGCGCCGTCCACGTCCGGCTGGCTCATCAACTCGTTGGCATTGGCG
Source organism: Pedosphaera sp. (assembly GCA_009695195.1). Classification (GTDB taxonomy): domain Bacteria; phylum Verrucomicrobiota; class Verrucomicrobiia; order Limisphaerales; family JADLHS01; genus CAIKLQ01. The sequence continues at coordinate 36,635 of SIBJ01000005.1, read as the reverse complement.
GGTTTGACGCTGCCGCCGTATTGGATGCGGACCTTCTTCGCGGTGGCGTCGTCGAACATTTTCGCCAGCACGCCGCGGATGAATGCGTGCGCGTCCTGCGCCTGCTGCGTGGTCGCGGTCTTGCCGGTGCCGATGGCCCAGACCGGTTCGTAAGCGACAATGGTTTCCGCCATCAGCTCGTTCGTCAAACCGGCGAGGCTGCCGCGCACTTGCGTTTCCAAAACTTTCTCCGTCTGGTTCGCCTCGCGTTCGGCCAGCGTTTCGCCGACGCACACGATCGGTTTGAGCGAGCCGGCGTGCGCCGCCGCCGCTTTCTTCGCGATGAGCGCGTCGGATTCTTTTTGATACTGCCGCCGTTCGCTGTGGCCGAGGATGACGTAGCGCACGGAAAACTCTTTGAGCATTCCGGCGCAAACCTCGCCGGTGAACGCGCCGAAATTATTCTCGCTCATGTTCTGCGCGCCGAGCTTGAGGTTGGAATCGAGCGTGGCCCGCGAGACGGATTCCAGCGCGGTGAACGGCGGGCAGATGACGAGGTCCACTTCCTTCACGTTGGCGAGGTCGAGCTTGAGCCCGTTCACGAGCGCCAGCGCCTCGGCGACGGTTTTGTTCATCTTCCAGTTGCCGGCGATGATGAGTTTGCGTGCTTTGTTCATTTGTTCAAATCGTTAAAACTGTTCAATCGTTGAATCGTTGAATCGGTAACTGAGAATTAGGCGACGGTTCAACGCTTCATTTCTCCGAGAGCGCCGCCACGCCGGGCAACACCGCGCCTTCCAAGAATTCCAGACTCGCGCCGCCGCCGGTGCTCATGAACGTCACCTTGTCGCCGAGCTTCGCCTGATTCAGCGCCTTCACACTGTCGCCGCCGCCGATGATGCTCTTCGCGCCGTTCTTTTGCGTCGCATCCACCACGGCCCGCGCCACGGCGTTCGTGCCGGTGGCGAAGCGCTTGTCCTCAAATATTCCCATCGGGCCGTTCCACAAAATCGTCTTGGCCTTCGACAACACTTCACTGAACTGCGCCACCGTCGCCGGGCCGATGTCCACGCCTTCCTCGGCGTCGGGGATGTTGCTCTCCGTCCAGTTGTGCGGGTTCTGGAAATCAATGACGGCGCGCCCTTTCTTGTCGAGCTTCTCGGTCTTCACCGGCGTGACGATCGTGTTGTCCACCGGCAGGAGGAACTGCACGTCGCGTTGCTTCGCCTTCGCCAGCGCCGCGAGTGCCACGTCCGTCTTGTCCTTCTCGACGAGCGATTGCCCGACCTTGAAACCCTGCGCGAGCTTGAACGTGTAGGCCATCGCGCCGCCGATGAGAATCGCGTCCGCCTTTTCGAGCAGCCGGTCAATGACCTTGATCTTGTCGGAAACTTTCGCGCCGCCGAGGATCACGACGAACGGCCGCGCCGGATTCTCCAACTCCTCGCCGAGGAACTTGAGTTCGCGTTCCATCAACAAACCCGCCGCGCACTGCCCGCCGCGCTTCGCGACGATGCGCGCCACGCCTTCGGTCGAGGCGTGCGCGCGATGCGCCGCGCCGAACGCGTCGTTCACATAGACATCCGCGACCTTCGCGAGCTTCTCCGCGAACACGGGATCGTTGGTTTCCTCTTCGTTGTAGTAACGGACGTTTTCCAGCAGCAACACGCCGCCGGGCGGCAGGGCGTTGGCCATCTTCTCGACGGCTTCGCCGATGCAGTCGTCCGCGAAGTTCACATTGCAGCCGAGCAAATCGGCGAGCTTCGCCGCGACGGGCCGCAGCGACATCGAGGGTTCGCGCTTGCCCTTGGGCCGACCGAGGTGCGCGGTCAAAATCAATCGGCCGCCCTGCTGAATCAACAGCCGCAGCGTGGGCAGCGTCTCGACGATGCGCGTCGCATCGGTGATGACCATCGCGCCGCCCTGCTCTTCGAGCGGGACGTTGTAATCCACGCGCAGGAACACGCGTTTACCGCTGACGTTCAGATCGCGAACTGTGAGTGTTGCCATAAATTTCCAGGCCAGACCCTTCCCCAAACCGGGCCGCACAGGATAGCCAGAGAACAACGCGAGTCAAAAGGATTTCAGCCGTGCGTGGCGAACGCCAACGCGCAATCCCGCTGGAGTTTTCCGGCAATTGCTGTAAACCTTTCGTCATGCCAGAGGTTCGTTTTTCCGCAACCGAACTCGCCGCGCGCTTGCCGGAAGTTTTTCGGTCGCCCGCGGATGGCGGCACGCTCGTGCAGATCGTCGCGCGGCCGGACAAGGAATTGCGCGAACTCCGCGACCGCAGCGAAGTCACGCCCGAGGCCGGCCTGCCGGGCGATCGCTGGGCGCGCTATTGTTCGCGCCGGCTGCCGGATGGCACTTTGAATCCCGACACGCAATTGACGCTGATGAGTTCGCGGGCCATCGCGCTCGTCGCGGGTGAAAAAGAACGCTGGGCGTTGGCGGGCGACAATCTCCTCGTTGATCTGGATTTGAGCGAAACCAATCTGTCCGCCGGGCAAAGACTGAAAATCGGCGGCGCAATTTTGGAGATCACCGCCCAGCCGCACACCGGGTGCGTGAAATTTTTGAAGAGATTTGGAGAAGACGCATTGAATTTCGTTAACTCGCCCGAGGGAAGAAAGCTCCGCTTGCGCGGCATCCATGCGCTGGTCGTTCAGGCCGGAACGATCGCGATTGGCGACCGAATCGAAAAAATCTGAGTGACGCAGGTGAACGCGAAGCGTCGTGGAGTGCGGTGGCTGGCGGGGAACGGGGCTGACACCGCTTTCGACGGAGCCTGTGGCATCGTATTAACCCGCCATGTGAGCCAAAGCGGTGTGTGCCCTTTCGCCCTTCACCCACCGCACTCCAAGACGCATGGCGCGTTCACGGACGATTCTACTTTCTCTGCGCCGGTTTCAGCGCCGGGTCGTCCAAATCGAGCCGGTAAAGAATCTGGCTGTAATCGTAACGTTGCGTGGGCGGCGGACGATCCGCGAAGAGCTGCGTGTAAGTCCCCTCAAAGATCAGGATGGGCGAATCCGCCGCCGTAAACTCGGGATGCAGGCGCGGGTTGTAGAACGTGTAGTTTTCGTGGCTCAGGATTTTCACCGCCGTGCCCCACGGCCCGGTCGGCGCGTCGGCTTCCGCATACCACAACTCGCCAAACGCCGACGGCTTGCCGAACACTTGCATGAAAACCGTCACCCATCGTTTGCGAAACGGATTCCACGCAAGCGAACCGCTGTGCGGTTTCACGGGCTGGCCATCCACCGCGGCGGACAAACTTTCCTGCGGCGTGAGCACTTCCCATCGGTTCGTGTCCTGCCACGCCTCGAAAGTGGCGGGGCAACGCCACGTCGGCAGCGGGTTGCCGAGGAGCAACCACTCCCTGCCCGCGGTGTCTATCCAGAAAATGGGATGCCCGTCCGGCGTGGGTGGTGATTCCGGAGTGGCGTCGGACTTTGTCCACAGCACGCGCAATTTTTCAAAGCTCGAAGTCGCGTCATTCCAAACGCAGAGTCCCCGTTCGTAACCTTCCATCGGCGGCTTCACCTTGAGATACGTGGCGACGAGATGCGGTTTTCCATTCTTGTCCGGCAGACTGACGTAACCGGAAACCCACGTCGGCCCCTCGCCGGGCATTTTCGCCACGCCGCGCGGCGCGCCTTTGGCGTCGGTGAAATAATCGAACTGCATCCGCAGCGGCGGCTCGAATTTCTTCAACGGCCGGATCGCGGTCGTCGCGCTGGTGCTGTCGAAAATTCCGAGCGGATAGCGCGCGAGCGTCGTGTCGCCCCAAAGCCAGAAAAGTTTTCCGCGATGCACGGCGTTCTGCACGCTGTCGCAACCGACCACGCCGGACTCGCGCCAGTCGAGTTCACGCCCGAGCTTCTGGCTTTCCGCGAACAAGCCCGCGCCCGTCAACCGCCCGAGCCGCTTTGCGATGATCGTGCGCGCGACGGCGAACTTCAGCGTTTTACCCGGCTGCGGAATCAAGCGCACGCCGCGATAACCAAAACCATCCTTCGCCACTTCGTAGCCGTTCCCGATCACGTCGAACCACGTCTCGCGCCCCATCAACTCCGGCAGGTCGAACGCGATCACGCCCGCATTGTCGGTGACGAAGCGCGCGTTGTGCGTCGTGCGCAACTCGACGAGCGGCACCGGCCAGCCGCTGCCTTGCTCGGTCACTTCGATGCGGCAAACGCCGGCTTTGGATTTGTCCGCCGCAAGCAGCGCTGTCGAAGCAAACATGAAAGCGAACAACCAGCAGGCGCGCGGAGAAATGCATTTTATGCTCATGGCGAATTGAGATGGCCCGTCTGGTTTCCGTGAACATCTGAAACCCAGGCCCACGCCGTGTCAACCCTGCGCGATATCCCCGTCGGCCAACCAAAAATTCCACAACTTCCCGTTGACGCTGCGCGCCGGGCAAAGGCACGATTCGTCCATCGCCTCGTGAACCCATTTTCACAAACGTGTTCGGTCGCGCTCGCCGCGCTGCTGGCTTTGGCCGCCCGCGCGACTTTCGCCACGCCCGGACAATCCTTTGAGGACGCGAAAAAACATTGGGCCTATCAGCCGGTTCATTCTCCCGCGGCGCCGAAGGTGAAGAATGCGCGGCGCGTCCAGTCGCCGGTAGATGCGTTCCTGCTGGCGAAGCTGGAGGAGAAAAAACTTTCCTTCGCGCCGCCCGCCGACAAACGCACGCTGTTGCGGCGGGTTTATTTCGATCTTATCGGCCTGCCGCCGACGATGGAGGAACTTCAAGCCTTCGAGCGCGACCACTCGCGCGAGGCGTTTGCGAAGGTGGTGGATCGGTTGCTCGCTTCGCCGCGTTACGGCGAGCGCTGGGGACGGCACTGGCTCGACGTGGCGCGTTACGCCGACACGAAAGACCAGGTGCTGGCCTACGGGAAGGACGCGTTGCGACCGTTCGCCTACACCTACCGCGATTATGTGATCCGCGCGTTCAACGAAGATTTGCCGTTCGATCAATTCATCCAGGACCAGCTTGCCGCCGATCAGGTGGAGCCAAAAGTTCCAGCGTGGCGACTGACCGCGCTGGGTTTCCTGACGCTCGGCCGGTTGTTCGACACCAATCCGCACGACCAGATTGACGATCAGATTGACACGACGACTCGCGGGTTTCTCGGCCTGACGGTCGCGTGCGCCCGCTGCCACGATCACAAATACGACGCGATTCTTCAGAAGGATTACTACGCGCTCTACGGCGTGTTCGCGAGCACGGAGCGGCCTTACGACCTGCCGCTGATCGAGGACCCGAAGCAGGTCGCGGGCGGCGTCGAGTTCGAGGAAAAACTCGCCGCTGCGCGCAAGGAACTAGAGCAACACATTGAGGCGGACTTCGGGAAGCTCACGGAAGTTTTCCGCCAGCGCATCGGCGACTATCTCGTCCGCGCCGCGACGACCGAGCCGGACATCACCGAGACGACGCAGTTTGGTTTGTCGTTAATCCCGGAGGATTTCCGTCCCACGCTGATGTTGCGCACGCGCCGCTTCCTCCAGCAGCGGGCGCAACCCGGCGATCATGTCTTCGGCCCGTGGGCGGAATTGATGGCCTTGCCGGAAGAAAAGTTTTTCGCCGACGCCGCTGCCCCGCTCGCGGCGAAGCAACAAAATGCCGCGTCGTCATTCAACCCGCTCGTCCTCGAAGCGCTCGCGAAATCCGCGCTCACGAACAAGGCCGCCGTCGCGCGCGCTTACGGAAATTTGCTGCACGACATTTATGAGGAATCCAAAAAGCCCGCGGCGGGCAGCCCCGGTTTGAGCGCCGATCAGCGGGAATTGCTGGAACTGGTCACGGGCAGGGAAAGTCCCATCTGGTTTCCGCTGCGCGATACGCCGAACCACATGTCGCGCGTCGAGAAAGATCGGTACGGTGGGCTCGTCTCGAATCTCGACAAGCTCGCCGCGAACGCCACGAATGCGCCCGCCGCCCGTGCGATGGTGGTCGCCGATCTGTCCGAACTTTACGAGCCGCACATTTTCAAACGCGGCAATCCGTCGCGCTTGGGCGACGCCGTGCCGCGCGCTTTTCTCACGGTGCTGAGCGGCGGTCAGCCGGTTCCATTTGCGCACGGCAGCGGACGACTTGAATTGGCCCGCGCGATCAGTTCCACCGCCAACCCGCTCACGGCGCGCGTCTTCGTGAACCGCGTCTGGATGCATCACTTCGGCGAACCGCTCGCCAACTCGACCACCGACTTCGGCGCGCGCAATGAACCGCCGGCCAATATTGCGTTGCTCGACTGGCTCGCGGCGGAATTCATCCGCTCGGGCTGGAGCGTGAAACATCTCCATCACGTCATGGTTTTGAGCAGCGCGTATCAACAGGGCGGAAGTATTCAGTCTTCAGTGTTCAGTGGAAAGTCGCGCGCTACTGAACACCGAACACTGAACACTGAAAACTTTCCCCTCTCCCATTACCCCCGTCGCCGGCTCGACCTCGAAGCGATGCGCGACTCGCTCCTTTCAGTTTCCGGGCAGCTCGATCTCACGGTGGGCGGCCGTTCGGTGGAAGGCGCGAGCGATCCGCTGAATCATCGCCGCACCGTTTACGGCCTGGTGGACCGCCAGAACCTGCCGCCGTTCTATCGCGCGTTCGATTTCGCCAATCCCGATCAATGTATCGAGCGCCGCCCGCGCACCTCCGTTCCGCAGCAGGCGCTCTTTGCGATGAACTCGCCGTTCGTGTTGGAACAGGCGCGGGCGTTGGTGGCGCGCGAAGAAATCGCCGGGGCCAAGCAACCCGCGCAACGCGTGGACGCCTTGTTCCGGCGCGTGCTCGACCGCAAGCCGACGAAGATGGAAGTGGCATCCGCGCTCCGTTTTGTTACCGCCGCCAGCGCGGACGAGCAACCGAAAGACAGCTTGTCGCCGTGGGAACAGTTCGCGCAAGTCTTGCTGGCTTCCAACGAAGCCGCTTTCATTGATTGAGAAACTCATCATGAATCCCTTCGAACATCTCCCGCCGCGATTGCTCACGCGCCGCCAGATGCTCCGGCAGATGGGAACGGGTCTGGGTCTGCTGGGTTTTGCCGGAGTTATGAACCAGGCCGGCCTGCTCGTGCCGACGGCACACGCCGCGAGTGCGAACCCGCTCGCCGCCAGGCCCCCGCATTTTCCGCCGCGAGCGAAACACATCATCCACATCTACCTGAACGGCGGGCCGTCGCAGGTGGACACGTTCGATCCCAAGCCCGCGCTCGCGAAGTGGGCGGACAAAATCATTCCCACCGGCAACCTTACCACCGAGCGGCCCACCGGCGCGGCGTTGCCCTCGCCCTTCAAGTTTCAGCGGTACGGGCAAAGCGGTTTGGAGATCAGCGAGATCTTTGCGAAGACGGCGGAGCACGCCGACGACCTTTGTGTCATCCGCTCGATGCAGGCGAACACGCCGAACCACGAGCAGTCCATGCGGCTGATGAATTGTGGCGACGAACGGCTCTCGCGTCCGAGCTACGGCGCGTGGATCACCTACGGCATGGGGACGGAGAACGAAAATCTCCCCGGCTTCATCGCGATGTGTCCGGGCCTGCCGGTTTCCGATGTATCGAACTGGCGGTCGGCATTTCTGCCGGGGATTTATCAAGGCACGCACATCAACACGAAGAAAACCAAGCCCGAGGAGTTGATCGAGAACATCACGAACGCCCGCGTCTCGCGCCCGGCGCAACGGCGGCAACTGGATTTGCTCGCGCAGTTCAACGCCGAACATCAGCGCACGCGCGGCGACGATCCGCAACTCGAAGCCCGCATCCAGTCGTTCGAACTCGCCTATCGCATGCAGCTCGAAGCCACGGACGCCTTCGATGTTGCCAAAGAGCCGGAGCACGTCCGCAAAATGTACGGCGACACGGTGCAAGCGCGGCAGTTGCTCATCGCCCGGCGGCTGGTCGAGCGCGGCGTGCGCGTGGTGCAATGCTATCACGGCGACGTGCAACCGTGGGACAGCCACAACGAGGTCGAGGCGGAACACCGCCGGCTCGCGGGTGAAGTGGACCAGGGCATCTCGGCGTTGCTGACGGATCTGAAGCAGCGCGGTCTGCTGAAGGACACGCTGGTGATCTGCGGCGGTGAATTCGGCCGCACGCCTGCCGTGGAAATCCCCTCGCCCGGCACACCGGGCAAGGGAAAAGGCCGCGACCATAATCATTACGGTTTCACCGTCTGGCTCGCGGGCGGCGGCGTGAAGGGCGGACACGTTTACGGCGCGACGGATGAGTTCGGTTATCGCGCGGTGGAAAATCCGGTTCACGTCCACGACCTGCACGCCACGATGCTCCATCTCCTCGGCTTCGATCACGAGAAACTGACGTATCGTTACGCGGGTCGAGATTTCCGGCTGACCGACGTGAGTGGCGAGGTGGTGAAGGAAATTCTGGCGTAACGCCCAACCGACACGGCCTCATGGAGGGAACAAATCGAAGCCAAGCAGCTTGGCGGCGTCGCGCATCCGTTTGTCGGCGGCCACAAGCTCAGTCGCGCCGGCAACGCGTGCGGTCGCCAGATGCAGGGCGTCAAACGTACGAATGGGAATTGGCGGCGCTTCTCGGTAGCAACGAGCCATAATCGCGTTGAACTCCGCCTCCACCTGACTGTCCATTTCCACGACTCGGATTTCACCGGCAGCGATGTCCTGGTCCACCTGGCTCAAAACGGTTTCTGCCGTGTTCGCCGGAATCAGCCCATCGCTCTCCTTGCGAAAGGCGACCCGCCGCATCTCGAGCAGGGCGAGTTTGGCCGTGACAATGAGCGTCGCGCTGGCTGCCTTCAGAGCGAAGGCAGGCGAGTCGGCTTCCGGGAAATAAAGTTTGCCGAGGGTGGAAGTGTCCCAGTAGCTCATGCGCTCAGTCGCCCCGGTCTTCGTCGAGAATTTGCTCCACAGTGGCGCCCGTCTTCCCGGTGGACAACCGCGCGCGCAACTCGGCCAGCCGCGCTAGCCAGGCCTGCCGGTTGGGCGCAGGCGCGCTTGACGGCACGGCGCTGAGCCTGGCCACCGCCCGACCCTGGCTGGTGATGACCACTTCCTCGCCTTGCTGGACCAAGTTGACCAGTTTCAACAGGTCGGATTGAGTTTGTTCCAAGGTCGCCGTCATGGAGGCATTGAACCACGTTGGCCGGCGAAGTCAACTTCGCCCACCGGCTGGGTGCGCGCTCTGGGGGACTGGAGGTTAGGGGTCGTAAGTGGTGAAGGAAATTCTCGCTTGAACTAATCCTTCTTTTTTCGCCCGAGTCCCCAGATCAACCAGAGGGCGAGCGCCACCAGCAGCACGAGCCACCAAAAGTAACGCAACTCGCGCGCGGCCATTTCGACGAAGGCATACGCGGGCTTGAACAACAGCACCAAGGACACCAACACCGCCAGCAAGACCAGAACCTGGCAGCCGGCCTTCGCTCGCGGATGCAGGTTCATGGGACCGCCGGGTTTTCCGTCCGACCGAGCGGGAGCAGCAGCGCGGCCCAGGTGTTGTTCACGTCGGCGGGAACGACGAGCGGCGATTTGCCGTTCCACCGCTCGACAATTTTCAACCGCAGAAACGCCGGGTTAAGCTTGAGCGCGTCGCCGCGCACCTTGATGGCTTCGGCCTCGCCCCGCGCGCTGATGACGGCCGTCTCGGCTTCCACCTGCGTCTGCAACTGGGTGAAGCGCGCCTGGGCCGCCTGCTGTTCCGCCACCATCTTCGCTTCGATGGCCCGCTCCAGTTCCTTCGAGAGTTCAATGTTGCGGATGACGATGTCTTCGACCTTGAGCAGGTCGCCAATTTTTAGTTTCGCCGCCGTGAGCACCTTCTGTTTGATTTCTTCCCGACTTTTCACGATCAACTCGGCCGTCATCAACGCGGTGACTTCCTTGAGCGCCTCCTGCACCCGCGGCGCGATGAGGCTGTCGAACGGGTCGCCGGCAAACTGTTTGTAAATTTCCACGACCGCCTGCTCTGGCACGCGATATAGCACCCGCAAATCCAGGATGACTTGTTGCAGGTCGGAGGAAAAACATTCCGCGCGCACGGCCTGGGTCTTCTGCCGGATGTTCACCGGCACGATGCTGGTGACGAACGGCGCCTTGAAGCCAAACCCTTCCGGCAGGAATTTGTCCGCCGTCTTGCCGAGCGTGACCTTGATCCCGCGCGTGCCCGGCTCGACGATATAACTCGTGGTCGCGCCCAAAATGACGAGCACGAACACCAGAATGCCCACGCCAATGACCTTCGGCAGGAACGACGGGTTCATCGGGTCAGCGGGGTGTCGGGCGCCGCCCAGGGGCGGGCGCGGATTGTGGGGAATTGGCATTGTGCTTTGATTCGCGCAGGCGTTCGAGGTCCTGCAACGGAATGACGAAATTATCACTGCTACCGATGACCAGCGGCGTGAGCCGTCCCACTTGTCCACGACCTGCAAATCAATGTAGGTGGGATTCTCCTTCAAAGCCTGGCCGCGGATGCGGATGGACTCGGCTTCGCCTTTGGCCTTGATGACGGAGGTGTCGGCTTCGATCTGCGCGCGCTGCTGGAGATACTTTGATTTCGACGCGTCCTGTTCCTGCACCATCTTGGCTTCGATGGCGTGTTCGAGTTCCTTGGTCAGCGCGATGTTCTGGATGACGATGTCCTCGATGACGAGCAATGGGCCGATTTTCTTGCGGGCGATTTCCAGGGCGCGGGTTTTGATCTGCTCGCGGTTCTTGACGATTTGCTCCGCGCTCTGCAAGGCCGTGACCTCCTTGAGGGCTTCATGCACGCGCGGCGCGATGAGATTCTCGAACGGCTCGCCGTAATATTCCTGGAACAACTTCACCACCGAACTTTCGGGAATGCGGAAGAGCACGCGCAGGTCAATGTTGATCTGCTGCAAGTCGGCCGAATAACACTCGGCCTTGTCTTCGGCGGTCTGTTGGCGGATGGAAATCGGATGGATTGCGGTGATGAAAGGCGCCTTGAGTCCGAAACCGTCGGGCTTGAACGCGGGGGAAACCTTCCCCATCGTCACCTGCACGCCGCGAAAACCGGGGTGCACGACGTACGTGCCCGCCGCCGCCATGATGACCACGACGAAGATGAGAATGCCAACCCCGACCAACCGCGCGATGCCTTGTGGACTCATGATTTGTTTTCTGCCGAACGCACTCTAATCGGGCCGCAAGGTGAAACAAGCAAACAATTCGCGTCGAGCCCACCGACGGGCGTTCACAAATCTGTTGCTTCGTCCGCAGGTGATGGTTTAACTCCGCCGCGCCGGATTTCACCGCGCTTATGGAAGTCAAAGTCAACTGTGCCTGCGGCACGCGTTTCAAGTTCGACGTCGAACCGCATCTGGGCCGCATGCCGCAGCGGGTGGCCTGTCCCGCCTGCAACACCGACGCCACCGATGCCGCCAACGCCTTCATCGCCGCGCAAACCCCGACCGCGCCCGTCACCTTCACGATGATCTCGCCGCCTGCCGCCGCGCCCCTGGCGCCACCACCGCCGCCACCGGTTGCGGCGCCGGGGCGCCGTCAGACGCGGTGGTTCCTTCGCACGCGCCGCGGTCGTTGCTGGACCGCAGTATTTTTTTCGTGAAGGAACGCGTCGCCATTTTGAAATTGACCGACACCTACGACATCCTCGACCCGGTCACGGGCGGGCAGATTGGCATTGCGAAGGAAGAACCGCCGGCCTGGGCCAAGTGGCTGCGGCTCGTGGTGAACAAACAGATGTTGCCGACCGCCGTGAACATCTACGAGGACGAAGGCCAGCCGCCGGTGGTTTCGATCCGGCGCGGTTTCACGATTCTGCGCTCGAAGATCAAGGTCGTGGGCGCGGGCGGGAAGCAACTCGGTTATTTCAAGAGCAAGCTCATCTCCATTGGCGGCGGGTTCAACGTGTTCGACAACGCGAACCAGCAGGTCGCGCAGGTGAAGGGCAACTGGAAGGGCTGGGATTTCAAGTTCCTCAGCAAAAGCGGACGCGAGATCGGCAGCGTGACCAAAAAATGGGCCGGCCTCGGCAAGGAGTTGTTCACCTCGGCGGACAATTACGTCATCTCGCTCGCCGACGGCGCCGGCGCGCACCCGGACCTCAGCGCGTTGCTGCTCGCGGCGGGGCTTTCGATTGACATCGTGCTCAAGGAAGGAAATTGAAGCCGGGGTTCGGCCACTTCTCCTTCCCGTCAGTTTTGAGATCAATGGGGAAAGAACGCGGGGCGGTAAATTTTTACCACCAACATGACCAGTTGAACCGCCACGAGCGCGCTCATTCCGATCCAGAAACGCTTGCGATTGTTCCCCGATGGGAGACCGAGGGCCGTCAGCCAGATCAGCGTCAGCAGGATGAACGGTTCGCAATGACGGCGCAGGACATAGACGTTGGCGGTCATCGCCGCGGACCAACTGGCAAACCCGAGCAGGACAAAACACGCGGCCCGGGTCCGACCGGCACGAACCGCCGCCAGAAATAAAATCATCACCACCCCGCCCGCCAGCGCCGCGAACGGCAGCAAGCCGAGAATCCGGTCGAACGCGACCGGCGTCTTCTGCAATTCAACCAGCATCCCGCTCGGGTCCTGATGGCCGGCCGTGCGCGGAACGACCGCCACGAGCAATGCCAGCGCCGAGGCCGCCCAAACCCGCCAGTCTTTGAGCAGGTTTTTGAGCGGGCCGTCCCATGCCGCCGGCGCGAAGAAGAGACCGAGGAAACCCGTCAGGGCCAGAATGACCGGCACGATCTTGAACCCATTACCCACTGGGTGCGCCTGCGCGACTTGCGGCGGCAGCAGCCCGCCCCAGAGCCGGTAGAAATACCAGAGCACGGCCATCGGGGCGGCGACGGCAAACAGCATTGCCAGAATCAGTCCCGCGGATCGCCGCGGTCCCGGCGGATCGCTGGCGCTGGACCCGGACAGCCGCGCATAAAATAATTCCAGGAAACTCGAGAGCGCCAGCGGCGCGAGCAGCCAGATGCAGATTTGGCGGACCGAAATGGCGAGCATCGTGACGATGCCCAAACCGAAGATCCGCGCCGGACTCGCCGGATGCACCGCCGTCGTCCCCAGCGCCAGCGCCACCAACGCCAGCCAGACGTTGTCCGACCGCAGCCACATGGAAGAACCGAGGACGAAAGACGAAAGCAGAAACGGCAGACACAAAACAAAAGCCGTCACGGCCGTCGTCCACTGGCAGCAGAATCGAAAGACCACGAGAATCAAAGGCAGGCCGAGGAGCGCGGTGACGACGCGCAGCTCGAGGATGCTCGCACTGAAGTAATGTTTGATGGCGGCCATGAGCAGATAGTAACCCGGCGTCATGGCCAGGCCGTGAGTGTTCACCAGGTCCACGTGCGGCCAGTCCGCCGCCAGTTGGACAATGAATGGCTCGTGGTAACTCTGCTGATCGCCCGCTTCATCCGTCATCCCGTGGGCCAGGAACAGAACCGGGAAGACCAGAACGAAATAAATCCCCGCTAACGCAGCGGCCCATCGGCGCCAGTCTGCGGGCGGATTATCCGGTTGCATTTTGCCTCCCTTGAATTTCGATGAATTGGATGGCTGCCATTCGTCGCGGCATTTTCACACGGTTTTTTCCGCAATGACAAGAAACTGTTTCCCGAAAAGCCGCCCGCGCGAAGGGGAAACCGCCGCTTGTCGCTGCGCCCGCGCACCGTTACTCTTTGGCCATGGGACGTCAATGGTTGCATGCCAAGCGCCTGGTCGCCGGCCTGAAGAAAGGCCGCACGACCGGCAAACTCGTTCGCGAAATCTCCGTCGCCGCCAAGATGGGCGGGCCGGATCCCGCGATGAATCCCCGCCTCTTCACCGCCGTCGAGAAGGCGAAGAAGGAAAGCGTCACGAAGGACGCCATCCAGCGCGCCATCAACAAAGGCGCGGGCATCGGCGACGAGAAACTCGTCATGGAGCACGTCGTCTTCGAGGGCTACGCGCCGCACAAGGTCGCCGTCATCGTCGAAGTTTACACCGACAACGTGAACCGCACCGCGCCGGAAGTCCGTGTGCTTTTCAAAAAAGGCCACCTCGGCAACGCGGGCAGCAACAAGTTCCTCTTCGATCACGTCGGCCTCGTCGAAGCGCATCATCCCGACGCGAGCAGCGACCGTGAAGCCGCCGCCATCGAAGCCGGCGCGAACGAAGTCGAGTCGTTAACACACCAGCAGAACGACGACATTCCCGAGGGCGCGGTCGGCGCGCGGTTCATTTGCGACCGCACCGCGGTCCACACGGTTTCAAAATGGCTTTCGACCAACGGCTGGACGGTGGTGACGAGCGAACTCGGCTACGTGCCGAAACAATTTCCCGAACTCACCGAGCCGCAGAAGGCCGAGGCTGGAGAATTTCTTCAAGCGCTGGACGATCACGACGACGTGCATCGTGTCTGGGCGGCAATGAAATGATCCCGCGTCCAAGTTTCAGTTGGTTGCGGGACGCGCTGAAGCGCGGAATCCCAGGCGTCGCCTTCGTCTCCTGGGTCTTATTCACCCACGCCGCCGACTGGCCGCGTTTCCTCGGACCGCGCGGCGACAATACTTCCGCCGAAACGAACCTGCTCGAACGCTGGTCCACCAACGGGCCGCCCATCGCCTGGGAAAAATCCATCGGCTCCGGTTACAGCGCGCCGTCGGTGCGCGGTGGTCTGGTGGTGCTGCATCACCGATTGGGCGATGAAGAGATCGTCGAAGCGATGGACGCGGCCACGGGTAAAACCAAATGGCAGCGCAAGAATCCAAGTCACTTCACCGACCCGTTCGGTTACAACAACGGCCCGCGGTGCACGCCGCTGCTTACCTCGAACCGCTGTTACACCTTTGGCGCGGAGGGAAAACTTCTCTGCTTCGATCTCACGAACGGCGAAATCGTCTGGCAGCGCGCCACGGCGAAGGATTGGAACGTCCCTGAAGCATTCTTCGGCGTCGGCAGCACGCCTTTGCTTGAGGATGGGAAACTCATTGTGATGGTCGGCGGACAACCGGACGCCGGCGTGGTGGCGCTCGATCCGGCGACGGGAAAAACGATTTGGGAAAGCGTCGGCAAAAAAACCTGGAACGGCGTCGCGCCCATCGGCTGGCGCGCGACGAAACCTTACGCGTGGACCGGATCGGAAATGCTCGCAAGCTATTCGTCACCCGTCGCCGCGACGATTCATGGCCAGCGGCATTTGTTCTGCCTGACGCGGCAGGGCCTCGTCTCGCTCAATCCGACGAACGGCGACGTGAATTTCAAACGCTGGTTTCAATGTCCGGTGAACGAATCGGTGAACGCCATGTCGCCCGTCGTCTCGGACGATCTGGTTTTCATCTCCGCCGCGTACTATCGCGTCGGCTCGGTGGCGCTGCGGGTGAAGCCGGACGGCAAATCGTTCGACGAGGCCTGGCGCAGTCCGCAAGATCCGTTCGCGCGCGACCCGGCGACCGGTGGTTATCCATCGCCCGTGCTGGAACTTCACTTCAACACGCCGGTGCTACTCGACGGATTTCTCTACGCGTTCAGCGGGCGCAATGAACCGGATGCGTCGTTCCGTTGCGTCGAGTTGAAGACCGGCAAGCTGATGTGGACGCGCGACGAAAGCTGGCCGGCGCACAGTACGCGGCAACCGCAGGCGTATGGCCGCGGCTCGGCGATTCTGGCGGATGGGAAACTCATCGTGCTCGGCGAGGGCGGGCGGCTGGGGTTGTTTCGACCGAACCAGAAGCAAGCCGAAGAAATCTGCGCCTGGCAGGTGCCGGCGTTGAAATATCCGTGCTGGGCCGGCCCGGTGCTGGCGGACAAGAAACTTTTCCTGCGGAGCGAGGACCATTTAGTTTGCATGGATTTGGCGAAGTGATGGGAGCGCCGAGCACCGCCTCGGCTCGTTGGTGAAGGCAATAGAAACTGGCCGAGGCGGTGCTCGGCGCTCCGTTCACAACGCCGCCCGCAAGGTCTCCGCCAGTTCCTCCGCCGTGAGCGCGATTGGGTTTGCCTTCATGCTGCTGGCGTTCGCGGCTTTCGCCACGACGTCGCTGATGTGTTCGGCCCTCACGCCGTAGCGCGACAATCCCAGGATTTGCAGATCGCGCACGAGCTCGGCGACCCACTTCGCACCTTCGTCCGCGGTCGCTTGAGTCTGGCCGGTCAACCAGTGCGCCACTTCGTCGTAACGCCGCAAGGCTTCGCCATCCGGAGCGCGCTCGCGCAACGCGCGGAGGTTCGCGGCCATGACGTGCGGCAACAGCGCGGCGCAGATCGCGCCGTGCGGCGCGGGAAACATTCCGCCAATCGGCCCCGCGAAACCGTGAACGGCGCCGAGGCCCGCGTTCGCCAGCGCCAGGCCGCCGTGCAAACTGGCGAGCGCCATGTCTTCGCGCGCGCGTGCGTTCTTCCCGTCGGTGAACGCAACCCGCAGCGAACGCACGGCGCGCTGAATGCCTTCCACGCACAGACCGTCCGTCGTCGGATTCGCACGCGAGCAAACGAACGGTTCGATGAGTTGCGTCAACGCGTCGAGACCAGTGCTCGCGGTGAGCGCGGGCGGCAGGTCGTACGTCAACTCGGGGTCCACGAGCGCGACCTTCGCCAGCATCAGCGGGCTGCGCAGGCTGACTTTTACTTTGTGTTCGGGCGAAGCCAGCACCGCATTGCGGGTGACTTCCGAACCGGTGCCGGCAGTCGTCGGAATGGCGATGAAGGGTGCGGGCGATTTGGTCAGCGGTTGGCCACGACCGATGACTTCGAGATAATCGAGCAGTTCGCCGTCGTTCGTGAGCATCGCGGCAATGGCTTTGCCCGCATCGAGCGCGCTGCCGCCGCCAAAGCCAATGACCAGTTCGCAACCGGCGCGCTTCGCCTGCGCGACGCCGGCTTCGATGGTGGAAATCTCGGGTTCGCCGGAAACCGAAAAGTTCGTGGCGGTCACGCCGGCGTCGCGAAGGATTTTCAACAGCGCCTCCGCGCGTCGCGAGTCGCGTCCGGTCACGACGAGCGCGTGCAAACCGAACTCCTTTGCGATGGCCCCAGCTTCACGGAGCTTGCCCGCGCCGAAAACGATCCGCGTGGCCGTTGCGAATTCAAATTGCATCGAGGTTCAGGCTGATGGCTCGGGTTTCTCCGGATTGGACGTTGAAGCGGGCTGAAGCCCGCGCCCCGGCGCGCGGCGTTCACGCCGCTTCACCCTCCGACCGACTGCGAGGTGTGATTTCACGTGGGACTAAACTATTTCTGCGGGAAAATCTGGTAGAGCAAAAGATAAATGATGACGCCGGTGACGGAGACGTACATCCACAGCGGCCACGTCCAACGGGCGATTTTCCGGTGCGCGTCGAAGCGTTCCCGCAACGCGCGCGTCAGCGTGACAAGGATGAGCGGCACGATGGCTACGGCGAGGACCGTGTGGGTGAGGAGCAACGCAAGGTAGATCGGCCGAAACCAGGCCGGATTCTGAAATTTCGTCAAGCCGTGGAAACCGAAGTGGTACGTCAAGTAGCCGACCAGGAACAGAATGGACGAACAGACCGCCGCGATCATGCAACGCTGGTGCGCCACGCGATTTTTCCGACGGATGAATATGAAACCGGCGGTCAGGAAGACGGCGGCCATCCCGTTGAAGAACGCGTTGCAGGCCGGCAGATCGTTGGCGCTCATCGTTCGCGTTCGAGTTGTTGGAGCGTGGCGATGATGGCGGGTTGCACGTTCGTCCATGTGATGCCGTCGCCGTCGGTTTCAAACACCGCGCGCAGGCGGGCTTGTTTGTCCACGACGACGAAGATGGTGCTGTGGATGAAGAGGTCGGCTTCGTTCGTGCGCTGGTCCGCGGGCTGTTCGATGGCGGTGAGTTTGAGGCTGCCGATCGCGAGGCCGGCAATTTCTTTTTTCGCGCCGGTCAGGAAAATCCAGCGGTCGCTCGCGTTCAGGCCGAGGCGCTCGGGATACTTTTTTAACACGCCCGGCGAATCGAATTCCGGATCGGTGGTGAGCGTGACGAGTTTCGCGCCGCTCTCCTTCGGCAGGGCAGCTTGCAACGAGGCCATCTGCCGCGTCATGCGCGGACACGGGCCGGGGCAGCGGGTGAAGATGATGTCGGCGGCCCAGGCGTGACCGCGGAGATCGGTGAGCGTGACCGCGCGACCGTCCTGATTTGTGAGAGAGAAATCGGCGACCTGGCCGAGGATCGGGAGTTGGGCCGCCGGGCGGGGTGGCGATTGCAGCCGCGAAAGCACGAAGGTGAGGCAGAGGATGACGATGAGCAGCCCGACGCCAACCCAGATGGTTCGCGAAAGACGTTCAGTGGTTGGGTCCATGGTTCAAAAAAATTGGCGACGAATCCGGGTCCGGCGCCAGACGAAACCGCGGCGGAAATTCAAATCACTCGTAGCTGCCGCCGCCGGGCGTCTTGGTGGCGAGCCATTTGTCATAATCTTCCTGGCTGTCCACGACGATGGTGCCGCCGGCCATGCTGGAGTGGCCGTTGCCGCAGAGTTGAGCGCAGTTTATCTGGTAACGGCCCACGATCGTGGGTTTGAACCAGCAGGGAATTCGCATCCCGGGAATCGCATCCTGCGTCACGCGCAGCGCGATGACTTTGAACGAATGGATCACGTCCCTCGAACTGACATAACAGATGACGGGCTTGCCGACGGGCACGTGCATTTCATTCAGCACCTGCACGTCGTCCTTGCTGTTCGGGTCTTCGGCGAGGGCGCCGAAGGGATTGTCGCCGGTGACACGGTCCATGCTTTGTTGGCCGAATTTTCCGTCCTTGCCGGCGTAGCGGGCGTTCCAGGCGAACTGTTGGGCGACGATCTGAATCGAGATGGCGTCTTTCGCGTTGGGAATCTTGGTCACGTCCGAAGCGTAGATCCACATGGGAATGGCGAAGCCGACGAGCAGCACGACTTCAATGACGGTGACGGCGAGTTCGATGTAATTCGACATGTGGCCGCGGACGCCGTGGTGGTCGGCCTTGGCGTGGCGGCGGGCGTTGAAGCGCCAGAGGCAATAGACGAAGTAGCCGAACCAGCCGACGAACAGCGCGATCATCAGCCAGTGGATGTAAATGATCAGTTCGTCCACGGCCTGGCCGTTTTCGGACGCCAGCACGGGCAAGCCGAGCAGTTTGCTGAATAGTTCGATCATGGATTGTTGTCAGTTGGATTTTGAGCGGGCGCGCCGGCGTTGAGGCGGGACGACTTGATACCCACGTGGATAAAAAAAGCGGTGATGCCCAACAGCACCGATCCCACCACGCCGAGCAGCGCGAGAATGCCCCAGTTCATGCCCTGCGCGAGCGGCGAATCCGACGCGCCGTAGCAGGCGGCGCAGGCGAGCGCCGAGGGCAAAATCCCAAACACCAAACACCAAACACCAAGGAACTTCCAAACTCCAAACTTCAAAGCCGCCGCCGCACCGCCGCGTCCGCGGCTCGGTTTTCGGTTGGGGTTTGGTGTTTGAGGTTGGGTGTTTTGCATCACAGATAGCTCACGTTCTTGAGTTTCTTCAAAAAGAACCCCTCGTACACCAGCAGGCCCACGCCCGCCAGGAGTGACGCGATGCCGTAAACCAGATCACTCGTCACGCCTTCCGCCCGGTAGGCGCGAATCATCCAGACACCGAAGGCAAACGCCAGGATGCTCGCGGCGGTGATGAAGATGACGTGAAAGGCTTTGAGGGACATAAACTCAGTGGGTGGTGGTGAGGGCCGGGAAATCGCTGTACGCGCCGAGCGTGATGAACATCAGGCTGACAAAGAAGAAAGCGGTGACGCCGAGGATGAGGTAAATCATTTTCTTCTCGGAGATCAGGTGCATGAAGTAGCAGGCGACGAGCGAGGCCTTGATGATGGCGACGAACAGCGCGATGGACACGGTCAGCACGAGGTTGTCGAAGTGGAGGTAGTTCAACCCCACGGTCACGACCGTGCCGACGAGCAGCGCGACGAAGACCGTGATGTACACTTTGACGTGCTTCGCAATGGCTTCGGGAGAGGAGTGGTCGCTCATAAAATCACAGCAAGTATAGGACGGGGAACAGGAAAATCCAGACCAGGTCAACGAAGTGCCAGAACAGGCCGGAGATTTCGACGCGGTTGATGTAACGCTCGGGATCGGTCTGCCACATCTTGGCGCCCGGCCCCCAGATGTAGAAGATGACCGCGGCCCCGCACAGCACGTGCAACGCGTGCAGCGCTGTGAGCGTGAAATAAACCGCGAAATAAGTGCTGTGCCCCGGCACGAAGGCGGAGAGACGTTTCACGTCGGCGGACTTGATCTCGATTTCCTCGTGCGGCTTGCCGGCGGCCTCGGCGCGGGCGTGGGCCATTTCCTTCGAGGTCATCGTGTAGTGGACCGGGTCGGGCAGGAGCTTGAAGGAAGCGACTTTTTTGTCGGTGAGCGTCTGGGTGGTCCAGAAGAAGGGGTGGTGGCCGTCGTGTTCAATGTGGCCGAGCAGGCGGTCAACTTTGATCTCTTCGGTGCCGTGCTTCACGATCACGGGGGTCTTCAACCAGACTTCGTAGTGGCTGAACTTCTCGCGATACTCATAGGACTTGATGCCGAGAAAGCCGAGCGCGCAGAGGAGGGTGATGGCCTGGTATAATTTGTAGCGGCCGAAGTTGCCCAGCTTGAGCGAGGCCCACGAGAGCACGACCGTGACCGACGAGGTGATGAGCACCGCGGTGTTGAAGGTGCCGATGGGAATGTTCAGCAGGCCGTGCGGCCAGGTGCCCGTCGCCGCGCCGACGCGCAACAGGATGTACGAGGAGAACAGCGCGCCGAACAACATCACTTCGGACGCGAGGAACAGCCAGACGCCGACCTTCGCGTTGTAGATGCCGGTGTCCGGACGCGTTTGAACTGTGTAGGGGATGTCCATGAATTGGTGGGTTACGGTTTGGCCTGATTCTGCGGAGTAAAGTCCTGCGCCGCGCCGGGCACGCTGTAGTCGTAGGGGTCGCGATGGATGGTCGGGGCATGCTCGAAATTGCCGTGCGGCGGCGGTGTGGGCGTCTGCCATTCGAGCGTGGTGGCATTCCACGGGTTGTCGCTGGTGATCTTCCGGCCGGATTTCATGCTCGCAAAAACATTGATGATGAAAGGAATCTGGCAGAGGCCCAGCCCGACCGCGCCCCAGAGAATGACCGTGTGCAGGCTCATCATGGTCTGGCTCAAGCCGCCAATCGTTTCGGGATGCAGCGCCGAGGTATAATTCAGGCCGCCGTCGGCCATGCGCCGGATCATGCCTTGCATGCCCTGGAAAAACATCGGCTGGAATACCACGTTCATGAAAATGAACGAGCCCCAGAAATGCACCTTGCCCCAGAACTCATTCATCATCCGCCCGGTCATCTTTGGGAACCAATAATAAATTCCCGCGAACAGCGCAAAGATCGTTCCCGGCGCCACGACGTAATGGAAGTGCGCGATGACGTAGTAAGTGTCATGCAGGTGCAGGTCCGCCGCCGCGAAGCCCAGCGGCAATCCGGTCAGGCCGCCGATGCCGAACATCGGCAGGAACGCCAGCGCGAAGAGCATCGGCGTATTGAAGCGGATCGAGCCACCCCAGAGCGAAATGAACAGGCACGTCAGAATGATCACCGACGGAATCGAAATGATCATCGTCGTCGTCTGGAAGAACGCGGAAATCTTCGTGCCCATGCCGGTGAGATACATGTGGTGCGCCCAGACGATGAACGAGAGGAAGCCGATGGCGAGGACCGAATACACCAGCGACTTGTAACCCCAGAGCGGCTTGCGGGTGTTGTTGGCGATCACCTCGGCGACGATGCCCATGCCCGGCAGAATCAACACGTAAACTTCAGGATGACCGAGAAACCAGAACAAGTGCTGCCAAAGCAACGGACTGCCGCCGCCGCTGATGTCCGCCAACTTGCCGCCCACCGCGAGACCCGTCGGCAGGAAGAAACTCGTGCCGAGCAGATTGTCCGCGAGCTGCATCACGCCGGCGGCTTCCAGCGGCGGAAACGCCAGCAGCAACAGAAACGCCGTGACGAATTGCGCCCAGACGAAAAACGGTAGCCGCATCCACGTCATGCCCGGCGCGCGAAGCTGGATGATGGTGGCGATGAAATTCACCGCGCCCAGCAGCGAGGAGTTGATCAAGCAAACCATGCCGATCAGCCAGAAGGCCTGCCCGTGCGTGGCAATCGAAGTGGCCAGCGGCGAATACGACGTCCACCCCGCCTGCGCCGCGCCGCCCGGAATGAAGAAGCTCACGAACATCACGATGCCGCCCAGCACGTAGAACTGGTAGCTGGCCATGTTCACGCGCGGAAACGCCATGTCGGGCGCGCCGATTTGCAGCGGCACGACGTAGTTGCCGAACGCGGCGAACGCCAGCGGTACGATCGCGAGGAACACCATGATCGTCCCGTGCATCGCGCCGAAGGAATTGTAGAGATTCGCCGTCATGATTCCGCCTTTGCCGTCTTCGAGAAACTTGTCGAGCAACGGACCCACGAGCGGCACCACCTGGTTCGGATGCGCGATCTGCCAGCGCATGCACAACATCAGGCAGAATCCAAACAGCAGGAAAGCCAGCGCCGTGACGCCGTACTGGATGCCGATGATTTTGTGGTCGGTCGAAAAAATGTATTTGCTCCAGAAGCCCGGCTCCTCGTGATGGGGCTTGTGGTCGCCGACGTGCGGCGCGGTATGAGTTGTTGCCTGCATGTTTTTCGAGTTTTAGTCTGTTAATTCACCGAAATCCAACCGTCTCGCCCGGAAACTAAAGCGCGAGAGTAAACGGGCGTTTCCGCTGCGTGTCAATTTCCGATTCGTCTCAATGCCGCTTGTCCAAAACCAAAACGGTCAGGAGCAACGGCAGATAAATGATCGAAGCGAAGAAAAGTTTCCTGGCGCTCGGCACGTTCAATTGTTTCGCGAATTGAATCGCGTACCACAGATACCCCGCCCCCAGCACCAGCGCGCCCACCAGATAAACCGGCCCGGCGAGATGCAGCACGAACGGACACAAACTGATCGGCAACAGCCCGAGCGTGTGGCTCACCGCTTGTCGCGCCGTCCGGCTGCCGTCCGGGTCCACGGCGGGCAACATTTGAAAGCCGGCCTTCGCGTATTCGTCCTTGTAAATCCAGGCGATGGCGAAGAAATGCGGCATTTGCCAGAACGCGAGGATGGCGAACAGCGCCCAGCCGCTCGCGCTCAATTCTCCGCGCGCCGCGGCCCAGCCCATCAGCGGCGGCAACGCGCCGGGAATCGCGCCCACAGCGGTGTTGAGCCACGTCAGCCGTTTCAGCGGCGTGTAGATGAACAGATAGCTCACCAGCGAAACCGCGCCGAGCACGCTCGTCAGCGGATTCACCAGCAGCGCGAGATAAATCGTCCCCACCAGCGCGCACACGCCGCCAAACAGCATCACCGTCACCGGTTGCAACCGGCCCGAGGGCAGCGGGCGACTGGCCGTGCGCCGCATCCGCGCGTCGTATTCGCGTTCGAGCAATTGGTTCAAAGCCGCCGCACCGCTCGCCACCAGCGCCGTGCCGAACAGCGCATGGAACATCAGCCAATAATCCATCGCCCCGCGCCCGCCGACGTAAAATCCCACGAGCGTTGTCAGCAACACCAGCAAAGTGAGCCGCGCCTTCACGAGGTCGGCATAGACGGCGAACCAGCCCTTCGCCGGCGTCGCGACGGCGGCAATGTTTTGTGTTGTTGCGTTCATCAAAAAATCTCAGACCGAAACCCCATGGACCGGGGCCGTTTCTGAAAAGGCGGCCACCGGTGACCGTTCGTCCTGTGGAGAACGGCGGAAACAAATAAGGCAACCGAGCACGCCTGTCACGAGCGAAAGTGCGCCCACCAAAACGTGCGCCGTGGCCACGTCCGCCGCTTTGTTGGACCAGATCGTCCACGCGCCGAGGGCGATTTGCGTGAAAATCAGCGCCAGCCAGCCGAAAGCGAGCCGACGCAACGGAGCGCCGAGCACCGTCTCGGCTCGTTGCGATCCGTTTTTGCTTCGGGCCGAGGCGTTGCTCGGCGCTCCGGAACTCCGAACCCGCCACGCGAGTACGCTGACACAAACCAAAATCACCAGCGCCATCAACCGATGCGCCATTTGCAAAACGATTTGAACCGAAGTGATTGGGTTCGCCCCCGTCACCTCGGCGCGGTTCGAGTTGTATCGCGCAACGGAAGCCGCATCCGTCGCGGGCCAGAGCTTGCCGTGCGCGAGCGGAAAATCCGAGATCGCCAGCCCGGCGTGCTGATGCCGCATCGTCGCGCCGAGAACCAGTTGCAGGAAAATCAAAACCGTCGTCGCGAGCACCAGCCGCCGCACCGGAGCGCCGAGCACCGCCTCGGCTCGATGGTTTGTGTTTTCAGAAACGAGCCGAGACGGTGCTCGGCGCTCCGTCCAGCGGCGGCTCGTGAACACCGCCATCGCGCAGACCAGCGCAAAGAACAACTGCGCCAGCGTCGCGTGAAAAATTCCGATCTCATCCTTGAACAACACCACGCGCAGTCCGCCGAGCACGCCTTGCAGCACGACGGCAAAAAACGCAATCACCCCCAGCCACCGCAGCCAGCGCCGCGATTCCACAATCCACAGCCACACCGCCAGAATCGTCGTCAGCAAACCGACGCCCGACGCCACGAGCCGGTGCGTGTGTTCATAAAAAATTCCCCCGACCCATTTCGACGGTGGAAACAAAAACATGTTGTAGCCATAGGTGTTCGGCCAGTCCGGCACCGCCATGCCCACGCCCTTGCTCGTCACCACGCCGCCGACGGCGAGCAGTGCCAGCGTCGCCAGCGCCGTGAACACGGCAAAGCGATGCAGCCAGATGTGGTTGACGGAAGACCGGTTCATGGTTGGGAATTGAAGAACATCCAACATCCAACATCCAACATCCAACGCCCAACGAACACCGGCCGCGCCCATTGGATGTTGGATGTTTCCATGACAAAAAAGCAAAACCGCTGCGGCGCTTCCCAACCGCAGCGGTTTCCTGAAAAATTTCCCGGTTACTTGGCCCCCGGCATGGTCAACTCGAAGTCCGCCTTCGCGCCAGCCGCAGTAACTTCAATTTCCTTCTCGACGCCGGTTGCAGCGGCTTTACGGTGCATCGCCACGAGCGTGTATTTGCCGGCGGGAACGTCCTTGATGGTGAACGTGCCGTCTTTGCCCGTCACCGCGACGTAAGGATGATCCGTCACTGTGATATAGGCGAACATCCACGGATGCACATTACACACGAATTTGAGGAAGTTCTCGGCGGCGGGAAACTCGAACGTCAGGTCCGCCGCGCCCGAGGCTTGGGCCTTGTTGTCTTCCTTGTTTCCACCCGTCGTATTGACCGGGCTGGGATGGACGTTGTGGAGCGTCGGGTCGGAATTCTTCACAACGATTTTTTGGCCGGTCTGTGCCACCGCCACGTAGGGAACGTACTCACAGCCTTTCTGATCCATAACCAGCGGAGCCGCCGAAGCGCCCGTGGATTTCGCGCCGGGAACGCTCTTCAGCATCACGACGGTGTCGGCCAGCGCGCCGCCCTCGCCCACGATGCAGTAGCGGATCTTGACCGGTTCGGTGTGCAGCTTGCCGCAGTTGGAGTCCGTTTTCATGTCGTCAGAGATGTCTCTATCCGGCGTCGGTGTGCCCTTGAGCGTGACCTTGCCGGTGATGTTGCCTGCGGTCGCCAGTTGCAGCGCGGCGGCAAAGCCGGCGACGAGGGCGAGAGTTTGATTCAGTTTCATATTTTTTTTATTTTTGGGATCGAAAAACGGACGCGAACTTATCAGCCCGGCACCCGCGGGGCAATACTGCATTCATTCTTTCAACGCCGCTCATTATGCCTTTGACGCCGGCTAATCCCCGCCGCTTCAAAACGTCCGCGGTTCAAGCCCCGCCATGATTTTCGCCATTGCCAGCGCGGTGTGCGCCGCCTCGCGACCGCGATTGTGCTTGCGGCCCAGGCAACGGACGCGGGCGTGCTCCTGTTTTTCAAAAACGAACACGCCGTGGATCACCGGCAGCCGGTGCAGGATTTGAATCTGCGCCAGCGCGTGGGTCACTCCCCAACCGATGTGTTGCGCGTGGCTCGTCTGTCCCTGAAAAATAACCCCGAGGCAGATGATGGCGGAGGGACGAGTTGAGAGTTGAGAGCTGAGAGTTGAGTCCGCGAGCTTCGCGGCCACGGCGGGAATCTCAAACGCTCCCGGCACGCGCACGATGCGAACCTTTGCGCCGGCTCGTTTCAATTCCGCCGTCGCCGCGCGCACCATCGAGTCCACGAACCGCGCGTTGTATTTCGATGCGACGATGGCGAACGTGCCATTCGCAGAAAAACTTCCGGCGGTTTTTATTCGCTTCAACATTTGAAACCCTTCCCAATCGTAAATCGGAAATCGGAAATCATAAATTCAGAGGAGGTGCCCCATCTTCTCCCGCTTCGCTTTCAAGTACCGTGCATTGTGCGGATTCGGTTTCGTCTTGATCGGCACCTGCTCGACGATCTCCAGACCGTAGCCATCCAGCCCGACAATTTTTCGCGGGTTGTTCGTGAGCAAACGGATCTTTCGCAGCCCGAGGTCCACGAGAATTTGCGCGCCCAACCCGTATTCGCGCAGGTCCATCTTGAAGCCGAGTTTCTCATTCGCCTCGACCGTGTCCAATCCTTGCTCCTGCAATTTGTAAGCCTTGATCTTCGGCGCCAGCCCGATGCCGCGCCCTTCCTGCCGCATGTAAACGATCACGCCGCGCCCCGCCGCCGCGACCTGCCGCATGGCTTGATGCAGTTGCGAACCGCAATCGCACCGGCGCGAGCCGAACACGTCGCCCGTCAGACACTCGCTGTGAACGCGCACCAGCACGCCGGCCTTGCCCGCCACGTCGCCGTGAACCAGCGCGAGGTGATGCTGGTTGTCGAGCTTCGAACGGTAGAGATACAGATCAAACTCGCCGTATTCCGTCGGCATCTTCACGGCTTCCACGCGCTCCACCAATTTCTCCCGCGTGCGCCGATACTCGATGAGATTCGCCATCGTGCAAATTTTAACTCGATGACGTTTCGCAAACTTCAACAACTCCGGCAGCCGTGCCATCGTGCCGTCGTCGTTCATGATTTCGCAGATCACGCCGATGGGCCGGCAGCCGGCGAGCACCGTCAAATCCACCGCCGCCTCGGTGTGCCCCGCGCGTTGCAACACGCCGCCGGCTTTCGCGCGTAACGGAAACACATGGCCCGGCTGCACGAGATCGTTCGTCACCGCCGTCGGCGACGCCATGATCGCGATGGTCTTCGCCCGATCCGCGGCGCTAATGCCGGTGCTGATGCCTCGCGCCGCGTCCACGCTCACCTGAAAATCCGTGGTGAACACCTCGCGATTCTCCTTCACCATCCGGCCGATACCGAGCTGTTGCAGCCGCTCGCTTGTCGTCGGCACGCAGATCAAACCGCGCCCGTGCTTGGCCATGAAATTGATCGCCGTCGGGGTGACGTGTTGCGCCGCCATGATGAGATCGCCTTCGTTCTCGCGGTCCGCGTCATCCACCACAATGACCATTTTCCCTTTACGGACGTCGGCGATGACGGACTCGATGCTGTCGAATTTTTTCATTTCAAAATATCTTCATCGGCTGCCTGGAGCGTAGCGTTTACGCCGCTGCAACTCTCCGGATCGAATCCCCGTGGAGTCGTGCGGTGAAGCGGGCTAAAGCCCGCGCTCCATTTTCTTCGCCACCGCTTCGTAAATTTGTTTCAACGGAACTTTCTTTTGCGCCGCCAGCTTCCTGCACGATTCAAACTCCGGCGCGGCTTGAACAAGCTGGCCGTTCAGCTTGCCGAGTTTCACCGTCGCGCTGCCGAACCTGGTTTTAACCGTGACCAATTCGCGTCGCAATTTTCGCCGTTCAGCGACGGTGCGGCGAACGCCAAACGCGCTCGTGTCACGCAAAATCATTTCGCTGAACTTGTCCGCGTCCACCTCCGCGCACAGGACCGAGAGCAAAACACCCGGCCGGTTTTTCTTCATCTGAATCGGCGTGTGAAAAACATCCAGCGCGCCCGCCGCCAGCGCCGCCTCGACGAAGTGCCCGAGGATCTCCGCATTGATGTCGTCGAGATTCGTCTCCAACACCGCCACGCGATCCGTTTCCCAATCCAATGCGGACTTGCTGGCGACTTTGGACTTTGGACTCTGGACTTTAGACTCCGCGCCGAGCACGGCGCGCAACACATTCGGCCGCGTCTTGTTCTCCCGTGTGCCCAGACCAAAACCAATCTTCTCCGCCACGATGCCGCTCATCGGCGCGAAGCTTTCGGCGAACTCGGCCAGCAACGCCGCGCCCGTCGGCGTGACGAGTTCGTTCGGCTCGTCGCATTGCGTGACGCCGATGCCGCGCGCCCCGAGGATCGCCAACGTGGCCGGCGCGGGAATCGGAAACCTTCCGTGCGCACAACGAATCCAACCCGTGCCTTCCGTCACCGGCGCGGCGAGCACGCGCGGCTTCCCGAGCATTTCCAACCCGACGCACGCGCCCACGATGTCCACGATGGAATCCACCGCGCCGACTTCGTGGAAGTGAACCTCCGCCGGCGGCATCCCGTGGATTTTTCCTTCCGCTTCTGCGATGTGCTGAAACACGGCGAGCGATTTCTTTTTCACCCACGACGAAAGTTTGCTGCGCGCGATGAGCTTCTTGATTTCGGCGAAGTTCCGGCTGTCGTCGTGATGATGCTCGTGGCCGTGGCCGTGGTGATGTTCCTCATGGCCGTGGTCATGGTGATGATCGTGTTCATGTTCATCCCCGTGCCCATGCTCGTGCGCGAGGTGAACATCGAACTTCACGCCCGCGATGCCCTGCCGCTCCTGCCGCGAGACGTGCAAGTGGTAGCCATCGAGTTTGAGCTTGGCGAGTTCACGTTCGAGCTTGCGCGCGTCCACACCGAGATCAATCAACGCGCCGATGAACATGTCGCCGCTGATGCCGCTGAAGATGTCGAGGTAAAGGGTATTCATAAGCTCCAAGCACCAAGCTCCAAGCACCAGAGAAGCACCAAATTCCAAATCTCAAACCTTCGCGCCGCAACGCCGCCTCTTGGAGCTTGGTGCTTGAAGTTTCTCTGGAGCTTGGTGCTTGGTGCTTGGAATTTCATTTTTCTCTCAGCGCATTGATCTGGCTCGCCGCGTAGCCGGCGCCGAAGCCGTTGTCAATGTTCACCACCGTCACGCCGCTGCCGCAACTGGTCAACATCCCGAGCAGCGCCGCAATCCCGCCGAAGCTCGCGCCGTAACCGATGCTGGTCGGTACCGCGATCACCGGCTTGCTCACCAAGCCCGCCACCACGCTCGGCAACGCGCCTTCCATCCCGGCCACGACCACCAGCACGTTCGCGCGCTGAATCGTTTCCAACCGTGAAAGCAGCCGGTGCAACCCCGCCACGCCCACGTCCACGATGCGTTCGACGCGATTGCCCATGATCTCCGCCGTCACCGCCGCTTCCTCGGCCACCGGCAGATCGCTCGTGCCCGCGCAGATCACGGCGATGAAGCCGGGACGTTTGGTCGCCGGCTTTTTTTCGATGGTCACGCAACGGGCGAGTTCGTGATGGACGGCGTGCTTGAATTTTTTCCGCAACGCCCGCGCGTGTTCGGCGGCGAGGCGGGTGACCAGCACGCGCTGTTCGCGAGCGACCAGCTTCGCCGCGATCTTCACCACCTGCGCCGGCGACTTGCCCGCGCCAAAGATGACTTCGGGAAAACCTTTCCGCAGCGCGCGGTGCATGTCCACCTGCGCGAAGCCGAGGTCCGCCACGGGTGCGGCTTGAAACGCGCGCAACACCTCATCGCGGCCCACGCCACCGGCGCGGAATTTTTCGAGCAGTTGGATGGCTTCAGTGGTCGTCACCCGCCGAAGTTGGCAGGAAGCCGGAGGCCGGTCACGCCCGAAAAGTCATTCATCCATGAACTGTCCGTTGTTGTCGGCCAGGATCGCATGGGCGGCGGCGATGAGATTGTTTTGCAGGATGGCCGTGGCCGGGTGAAGCCGTCTTTCACTGCGATAAACGCCGCTGTAATCGTCGTCAAAATATTCACCGCCGTGTCGGAAACCACCGCGCCCTTTCGGTTCGTTCTCGGCCTTCTCCAATTTGGCCTTGCTCGCGGCGAGCGGGTAGAGCGATTCGACGGGCGGCGGTTGATTTTTCACCGCGGTCTCCACCGCGTTCCAGAGCGCGCGCAGGTTGGTGACATCGCCAAGGTTGCCGCTGCCACCGTGTCGGCCGAAGGGATCCAATCGCAACAAGTTCAAGGCGACGGCGTCCTTGTCAGTCGCTGCCAGCCGGTGGCGCGAGCCGACCTCCTGAATCTTTTTCCAGGCGTTCAAGTAATCCGCGTCCAATTTCACGGCTGCGCGGTAACGCGCCAGCGCCTCCGGGTAGCGGCCCTGTTCTTCACGCAGAAAGCCGAGCAGATAATGGACCTGCGGTTTCTCCGGCGTGTTTTGCACGAGCCGGGTAAAAACTTTATCCGCGATGCCCTGCGCGCGTTCGCCGTCGAAGGCGCGTTCGCAGCCGAAGCAATGACTCTCCACGCGGCCGAAGCTGTCGGGCATCAATTCGTAGGCGCGCCGGTAATGTTCCTCCGCCGCCTCGTGCAAACCTAGTTCCGAAAGCCGCAGGGCCAGCCGCGACTGGATGCAATAGGCGTCCGCGAAATGCGTGAGCGAGTTCTCGTACATTTTCACCGCCTGCTTGAGCAAACCGGCTTCGTAGAAACGGTCGGCATCCTCGGAAAGGCGGATGGCCTTCACGGCACCGCGGAAAAAGTCCGCCTGTTTCTGGTCGCCCAGCATTTCGCGAATGTCCGCCAGTACCGCGTAAGCCCGCATGCGCCGGCCCGGCCCCTGTTCGCCGTCCGACGGATCAATGGAGATGGCGCGGCGCGCGGCGGCCTCGGCGGGTTCGAGCTTGCCGTCCAATTTGAGCAAGTACGCCTTCCAGATCAGCGGGCGCTCTTCGAATTGATCGCGGGCGAAAAGCGCGTCGAGCCGCGCGACCAGATCGTCGCCGCCGATTTTGATCAACAACTCGTAAGCCGGATCAAATCCGCCCGCAGTGTCGAGCAGGTCGGCAACAATTTTGCGCGCTTCGTCTTTGCGGCCGGCGGCCAGCAGGGAACTGGCGACAATCTGTGAGAGCTTGAAACTTGGCGGGTCTTCGTGACCGCCGCGACCAAAATCGCCAAAACCGCCGGCTCTGACAGCTTTGAGATCTTTTGCGCCCCAATCGGGAGATTGGTCGAGGAGCAAAAGCACATCTGCGTGCCGGCCCGCCTGATGATAGAGTTCCGCCAGCGCGGTTAGAGCCGCGACGGATTCGCCGCTGTTCGGGTAGGAATCCTGCGGTTTGTTCTGGACTGCGGACGTGAGGACTTCAACGAGGACCGCTTCCGCTTCCGGGCCGCGCCCCAGATCGGCCAGCACTTTCGCCAGCCGGACTTGTGTGCCGGAAGAATTGTAGCCCGGTGGCGCGCTCTTGTCGGCAATGGCTTCGCGTGAGAGGCGCAGTCCTTCTTCCACGAGTTCCGGACGGTTGAGCAGCCGGCCCAGTTCCACCAGCGTCAACGCCAGCCCGCCGCGCTCGGCACTCTCGGCCTGATACGGCCGCGCCAGTTTGACGTCCTTGCTGCCCAAGGTCTGGCGGATTTCCTTGATGCCCTCCTCCACCTGGTCCGCGGCGAGCAGTGCGCGATAGAGATTCTGCCGGATGAGACTGCGGCGCCGATTGCTTAAATCGTCGCGCGCGGCGGCGGCGCGGGCCAGTTCCAACATTTTGTCCGTTTCGCCGACCTTGGCGGCCAGTTGAATGTATTCATCCCAGAACGGCAGGTCGGGATTCTTCGAGATCAGTTCGCGGAAGAAATCATGAATCGCGCGTGTGTGCCCCGCGCGCTCCAGTGATTTCAGCGCGTCGGCCGGCAGGTAGGCCTCGTCGCCCCGGCCCAATTTTTGAGCGTGGGCCACCGCGTCTTTCGTCCGGCCGGAGGCGATCAACCCAAGGAAATAATACGTCTGCGCCTGTTGCTCCGAGCCATAGCCGCGATTCAACAGCCGGCGATGATCCAACGACGGCACTCCCGGCTCGGCGGGCGCGTTGGTGACGGTTTCCTCCACCGTCGCGAATTTTTTTTCCAACGCCTCATAGAGCGCGCCGGCCTCCAGTGAATGCGCCAGTTTCCATTGCGGGGTCTTCAACTGCTCCATCAATTCCAGCGCGAGTTTGCGCGCGAGCTTTTGGGTTTCCTCGCCCTGTTCCACTTTGATCTCCACGTTGGCTTTCACCACAGCGCGGCGCAGAAACGCCTCGGCTTTCTCTTTGCCAACAAGCGCGACCAGGTCCGGCACGGATAACTCCTGCTGGTAATTCTGGCCCGCCAACCGGGCCAGCCGGCGCTCCAGCATTTTCATCGTGGCATTAGTGTCGTCGGTATTCGCCATCATCACCTCGCCGATGCGGTCGAGCGTACCCGCCAGGGCGTAGCTTTCGTCGTCGCTCAGCTTGGCGAATACCGCTTCCAGTTCAGCGACATCCTTGTTCTGCGCGGCGCGGTCGTTCACGAGCGTGTGGGCAAACAGACGCAAAGCCTGTTCGCGGGCCTGCGCCTTGCCCTTGGCCGGCGGGCGGGCTTCGATGATTTTTCGCAACGCATCCCAGGCAGCCGGCGACGGGAGCGCGTTCCAGATGTTCTGCGGGTTGAAGGCGTCCTTGTTGCCGGGGCGTTCGGAAACGCTGCGCAGATCTGCCGGCGTCAAATTCATTTGCCGGTCCAGCAACGCGAGCCAGGCTTGCGCGGCTTCCTCCGGTTTGAGTCCCGCCGCCTGCTTTTTGAAAGCGTCAGCGTCGTTCTTGAGCAGCGCGGTTGTCGAAGTTTCGTTTTTGGGTTTGGCGCCCGGGCTGGCGGCCTCGGTCAGTTTTTGGAGCACGGTGGCCGCGCCGACGTAATTATCCGCCGCCCGGCTTGGGAACGGCGCGACAAACGCGGCGGCAAGCAGAACGCCGCAGAAGCGAAGGATGGTTTTCATGGTAGTGCAGTGATTTGAACGAGGGCGGCTGATTTCGTTCAATAAGACTGGGGACCTCCCGTCCGTCCGTCAAGCTTCCGCCCACCAGACTTTAGGTGTTTCGGTCCTCGTATATTTTGAGTCAGCCGGACGCCGCTGCTCAGTGATGATGATGGCGGAACAGCCACTGGCGGTTTCGGAACAAATACCAAACGATCATGATGTTCAGGCCCAGGATGATCGTCACGCCCCACGTAAAGCGGTGCATGAGTTCGTAAAGTTCAATCGGGATGAAAAACGCCGATTCCCCGATGGCCAGCCAGCCGGCCCACGACGCGCGGAAGACCAGCCCGCCGCCTTCCACCAGCGAGAACAGACTGTAGAGCACGGTGCCCGCCGCAACCCAGACCACGTTGGTCGGGGTGATCCGGCCGATCTTCGCGGCGAGGTCGGTGAAGAATTTTTTTTCGGGATCAATGTGCAGCGTTTGCAACAGGGCGCGGAATTCCTCCGGCAGGTTGTTGTCGGAAAGACTGTAAACGCCCAACCCCAGCAGCAGGAGCAGCACGCCTTTGATCAGCTTGATCCCGATGATGACGTAAAGCGTCGGGGCGCGTTTTTTGACGAATGTCGGGTCGGTGGACATCAAGTCGGCGGATTGACCGCGGCCCTGGCGGTCACGGCGGGCGCAGGCGCGGCTTCGCCTGGCCGGTTGCGCGACGACTCCACCTTGATGTAATGCAGGACGACCGGCGCGAGGATCATGCCCGGCACGCCCATCAACTTCTCGCCGATGACCAGGCCAATCAACGTCAGCCACATCGGATTCTTGATCGCATCACCGATGATCTTGCTGTTGAGAAAATATTCCAGCTTGTGGATGACGACGAGAAACACGAGCGCGATCAACGCCATCTGCGGAGAAATGGTGAACGCCACTCCCACGATCAAGATGTTGCTCAAAATGTTGCCGATGATCGGCAGCAGGCCGCAGAGAAATGTCAGCACGATGATCACCGTGGCGTATTTGAAATTGTTCCACATCAGGAATACCGCAGTCAGGCCGGTGTTGATGATCGAGATGACGATTTGCGCGCCGATCACGCGCGCGAAGCTGGCGTAAAAAGTTTCAACCCGCTGCGTCAGCTCCCGCACGACCGTCGAGTACAGGCTGCCCTTCACCACGTCCGGATCGCTCTCGGTTTCCCAGCGGGCGTTGAGGAACAGGCTGACGGCCACGACCAGACCGATGAGCAGCATCGCCACTTGCAGCGTCGCTTCCTTCGCGTAACGGCCGATGTTGGCCACGCTGTCCTTGACGCGTTGAATCGCCAGGGTTTTGGCGCTGGCGTAATCCGAGAACGGCAATTCGATCCCTTTTTCCTCCGCGAAATTAACCACCGCCGGAATCGTCGAGTCCGCGATTTCCGGCAGGGTTTTGTACGCCTGCCGTGAGAAGTAAACCAACCCGTAGCCAATGCCCACCACGGCGATGACGTAAAGCGCGACGCCGAGGATTTTGCTCCGCCCGAAGCTCAGAAAGTTCAGCGCGAAGTAACCGAACAACCCCGTCAACACCAGCGTCGCCAGATGCAACCAGCCGATGAGCACCAGCAACACCGCCATGATGACGTAGGAGATGCGGACGGAAGTGGTCATAAGGAACTGGAAAACCTCCAACCTCCAACCTCCAACCTCCAACGCCCAAACCGCCGCCGGTGCGTTCGCGCCATCCGTTCAATTGGATGTTCGATGTAGGATGCCTGCTCGCGATTTATCGGAGTTGGTTGTTGGATGTTCATTCCGTTTGTTCTTATCGAACCCGCTCCAGCAGCCAGTCCCGCAACTCGGAAATCTTCAGGCGATCCTGCCGCCCGTCGTCGCGATGGCGCAAGGTCACCGTGTCCAGCAACTCAGGTTTCTCGCCCAGCGTGTCGAAATCAATCGTCACGCAGAACGGCGTGCCCGCTTCGTCCTGGCGCGCGTAGCGTTTGCCGATGCTGCCGCCGTCGTCGTAATACACGTTCATCCATGGGCGCAACAAGTCGCGCACAGCGATGGCTTTGGCGACGAGCTCTGGTTTGTTTTTCAGCAACGGCATGACGCCCACTTTGATCGGCGCGACCCGCGGATGAAATTTCATCACGAACGTCGTCTCGCTCTTGCCCTTGTCATCCGTCTTGACGACTTCGGAATACGCATTCGCGATGAGCGCGAGGATCAAACGGTCTACACCCGCCGACGGCTCGATGACGTGCGGGATGTATTGGCCCTTGGCCAGACCATTTGCGTCCTCCGTCGCCTGCTTCGACGCGGGTTCGGCTTCGACGCCGGATTTCGTCAGATAATTCTTCCGGTTGTCGTAGTAGCGCTTCCAAAGGTCGTCCTGTTTTTCCTTCGGCAACTTGCCCCACGCGCCGCGGAGTTCGTCGTCGAACACGCCCATCGGCTTGCCGGAGAAACGCGCGTGCTGGCTCAGATCAAAATCGCTGCGCGCGGCGATGCCTTCAAGTTCGTCGCCGGCTACATTGCCTTGCTCGTCCCTTTTGCTGAACGGGAACTTGAACAAAATATCCACGCAGGCGCGGGCGTAATGCGCGAGTTCCGCCGGCGTCTGCCGGTGAAAACCGAGCGTCGAACGGTCCAGCCCGATGCCTTCGTAAAAGCGCACGCGTTCCTCGACCCAGTATTGATGCCACGCCTGCCAGCCCCAGTCCGGCTGCGGCTCACCGGGATGACCGGTTTCGGGCACGGTCGCCACGCTGCCGGAGATGGCCTCGATGACTTCATCCGGCTTGATGAAGAATTCCAGTTCCATCTGCTCGAACTCGCGCGAGCGGAACGTGTAATTGCGCGGCGTGACTTCGTTGCGGAACGCCTTGCCGATCTGCCCGATGCCGAACGGAACTTTTTGCCGCGAGGTTTCCAAAACGTTTTTGAACTGCGCGAAGATGGCCTGCGCGGTTTCCGGGCGGAGATACGCGATGGATGAGTCATCCTGTACCGGGCCGACGTAAGTCTGGAACATCAGGTTGAACGCCCGCGGTGCCGTCTTCTCGCCGTGACATTCGCTGACGAGCTTGCTCGGTTTCTGCGGACAAGGAATTTCGTTGGTCTGGTCGGCACGGAACCGTCCCTTGCACGTTTTGCAATCAATCATCGGATCGCTGAACGTCGCCACGTGTCCGCTCGCCTTCCAGATTTCCGGCGACATGATGATCGTGGCCTCCAACCCGGCGACGTCCTCGCGCTGACGGGTCATGGTGTTCCACCAAAGCTCCTTCACGTTGCGCTTGAGTTCCGCGCCGAGCGGGCCGTAATCCCAAAAGCCGTTGATGCCGCCGTAGATCTCGGACGACTGAAAAATGAACCCGCGCCGCTTGCACAGCGACACGATCTTTTCCATGAGCGGAATTTCTTTTGGCTCGACCATAGGGACGGTGAGTGTTTGTCAGCCGCACCGCGATGTCAAGGTGCGCACGGTCAATGGGGTGCGCCCGGGTGTGATTAAAAACGGGTGAGGGGAATGGCGCTTAGTTAAGGGCATGTGTCGTTGATTTTTTCTGGGTGGCTTCGGCAATGATTTCCTGCCGGGGGCGCATCAACAAGGGAAAGTTTTTCGGCCTCCGTTTCCTCATGCGCGG
>SIBJ01000076.1 GCA_009695195.1 Pedosphaera sp. | reverse complement strand
TCAACTTCGTTTTCAATATTGAACACCGCTTCACCGCCACCGTATCGGACGTGGACGTGAATCGGACGATGTTCGTTGCTGTAAAACAGAAACTTGTAACCGTCTTTGTTTAAGATTGTCGGCACGGGCGGAAATTATCTTTCACAACGGATCCCGATTCACATCCTTGTAATAAATATAGCTCGCCGGCGTTTTGCCCATCGCTACGAACCACTGTGGACAATAGCTCGCCATCCAGATCACGTCGCCCGCCTTCACCGGATGATAATCGTCATCGAGCCGGTAAACGCCCTGCCCTTTCAACATCAACAACCCGTGCTCCATGATATGCGTCTCGACGAACGGCAACGTCGCGCCGGGTTGATACGTGAAAATATTCACCGCCATGTCGAACTGTGGTTCGTCCGGCAGCAACACTTGCAGGCGCGCGTCCTCATTGCCGAGAAACGGCTGGCCCTTCACCTCGCGCTCGTGACCGACGATGACCGCGGGTGCGTCCACGCCTTTTACCCGCTCGTAGGGCTTCTGAAAAATCAGCAGCTTCATGGGCGCCCCGTTGCTCTTGAGCTGGATGTCATGGCCCGGCGGCAAATAAACGTAGCTGCCCGCTTCCAACCGGTGCTTCTTCAGCGCCAGGCCGATCGTGCCGTTGCCCTCGATGACGTAGATGAAATACTGGTTCGCGCCGGTGTTGCCTTCGCCGACCGCCTCCTTCTCCAGCGTGACGTGCAATTGCGTGAAGCGCGGCCCGGCCATCGCCGGCGAGATGTTCACGACCACCATCGCGCCCTTCCAGCCCGGGAGATTGCTCGGCACGAAGCCGTCCGGCGTGATGAGCGCGTAACGCGACTTGACGACCGTGCGCGTGAATCCAAAAAGATCAGTCATGGTTGCCTTGCGATTTATCATGTGACGTTTCAGCGCCGGATCGGTTCCACAAACTTCCCGGTCGGCGCTGAAATGATTTTGCCGTCGCGGAAAACCGTCTGCCCGCGCAGGATGGTGCGAACCACGCGCCCTGTCAACGCGCGGCCCACATACGGACTCTGCCGGTGGCGGTAAAACAAATCCTCCGTGCGCACCGGAAATTTTTCCCGCAGGTCCACCAGCGCCAGGTCCGCATCCGCGCCCACAGCGAGCCGGCCCTTCGTCCCCGGCAGGTTGAAACGCTGCGCGA
Source organism: Pedosphaera sp. (assembly GCA_009695195.1). Taxonomy (GTDB): domain Bacteria; phylum Verrucomicrobiota; class Verrucomicrobiia; order Limisphaerales; family JADLHS01; genus CAIKLQ01. Next base: position 21,386 of record SIBJ01000076.1, on the reverse strand, counting down.
CGTTGAAGGAGGTGAGCCGGGCGATGAGCGGGAGCGCGTCATGGACTGCGCCGGCAAAGCGCAGCGGCGACGGCGCTTTGGCATTCTCAACGGTACTCGCCAAAGCGGGGTCGCGCTCCGCTTGCCCCCGCAGTCCAAAACCCGTCAGCAGCAACGACAACGTATGCTGCACTCCGGAAATCCCGCCCCAAATCTTGAAAAAGTTCTCACCCGTCTTCATCTCCGGCGGCGACGGCGAATGGTCCGAGCCGATCGTGCTCACCGCACCATTGCCGACGTATTCCCACAGCGAATCCTGCATGGACTTTGGCCGCAATGGCGGCGCGCACTTGGCGAGCGCGCCGATTTTTTCCACATCCGCCTCCGTCAACACGAGGTAATGCGGGCAGGTTTCACACGTCACATTCACGCCGGACTGCTTCGCGCCCGCGACCAGCGCCACGCCCGCGCCGCTGCTCACGTGAACGATGTGCAACACGCAGCCCGTCTCCCCCGCCAGCTCCACCGCGCGTCCGATGGCGTCCAACTCCGCAAGCACCGGCCGCGAATCCAGATAATCCCGCGCCGTCACTTCACCGCGATACAATCGCTGCTCCGTCAACGAATTCGTGATCTCTTCGCTCTCGGCGTGAACGGCGACCAGTTTACCGAGTTGCGCGGCGCGTTTCATCCCCTCGCGCAACGTGCCGTCATCAACACACGAAAAATCCTCGATGCCGCTGTTCGACATGAACGCCTTGAAACCGATCACACCTCGAGCCGCCAACTCTTCAAGTTTGTCGAGGTTGCCCGGCACCAACCCGCCCCACAGCGCGAAGTCCGCGAACGATTTGTCCTGCGCGGCCAGAAGTTTTTTATCAAAGCTCGCCGCATCGAGTGTGGGTGGCGAGGAGTTGAGCGGCATGTCGAAGAACATCGTCCCGCCGCCCGCCGCCAGCGCGCGCGAACCGGTTTCGATTCCCTCCCAATGCGCGCGGCCCGGATCGTTGAAGTGAACGTGCGAATCAATCAGGCCGGGGAAAATGTGCAGACCGGTCGCGTCAACGACTTCACGCGCCGAGTCCGTTACGGCCGATTCAAGCGCCGTGATTTTTCCATCCGTAATTCCAATGTCCGCCACCCGCTCCAATTCGTGCGAGACGACTGTTCCACCGCGCAACAGAAAATCGAATTCTTTCATAGCCGGTTCGCGCGTGCGCGGAAGGCGGGGAAAAAGTTGGTTGAACCCTCGCCCTCTCCCCGGCCCTCTCCCCCGGGGATAGGGAGAATCATCCGCCGTCTTTTCGAAAGTTGTGAGTCGGAGCTTTCCGAACACGTGCTGGAACCAATGTAGATGGCCGAACGCTGTTCCCTCTCCCCGGGGGAGAGGGCCAGGGTGAGGGCGAGCGTGTCACCCCAATTGAAAACCCTTGTGCTCATGCCGGTCTCGCGAGTTGCACAATGAAATCGTTCATCACCGCCACCGCCACGCGCACGTCCGCGGCGGACGCAGACTCCGCCGGGTTGTGGCTGATGCCGCCCTGGCAGCGCACGAACAACATCGCCACCGGGCAGAGGGCCGACATCGCCGCCGCATCATGGCCCGCGCCGCTCGCCAGCAATGGCGCTTCCGGTTGCTGTCGCTTCACGGCGTTTTCCAGCAGCAACGTGAGCCGGCGATTGCAGACCACCGCCGCCGACTCGTGAACGGTTTCCCATTTCCACTTCACATCGCGCTCGCTGGCGATCTCTTCCGCGCGCGATTTCAATTCGTGGCACGCTTTCACGCGCGTTGCGTCGTCGGGATGCCGCACATCGAGACTCAACCGCGCTTCGCCGGGAATCACATTACTCGCGCCGGGCAACGCCGCGATTTCGCCCACGGTCGCCACGAGGCCGCCGCGATTTTGCCCGAGCGACTCGACGGCGAGAATGAATTCCGCCGCCGCCGCAAGCGCATCACGCCGCAGATTCATCGGCACCGTGCCAGCATGACCAGCTTGACCGAGGAAACTGATCCGCGCCCGTGTCTGGCCCGCGATCGCCGACACCACGCCGACCGCCAGATTTTTTTGCTCCAACACCGGCCCTTGCTCGATGTGAACCTCCGCGTAACCAAGCAACCGGTTCACATCGCCCTTCGCGCTCGCAATCGCGTCCGGGTTTCCGCCGAACTCGCGGATCGCCTCGGCCATCGTGATGCCCTTCGCGTCCGTGCGTTTCAAATCCTCCGGATCAAATGTGCCGGCCAGCGCGCGGCTGCCGAGATAGGCGCTTTGAAACCGCACGCCCTCCTCGTCGGCGAAGCCCACGACCTCGATCGCGAACGGGAGGCGCGTTTTACTGTCGTGAAGTTGCTGCACGCACGCGATCGCCACCAGCACGCCCAGCGGCCCGTCGAATTTTCCCGCGTCACGCACCGTGTCGAGGTGCGAGCCGAGCAACAGGATTTTTCCGTCGGGCTGCGCGGCGGGGTAATGACCGATGAGATTGCCGACGGCATCCACGCGCACGCTCATCCCCGCCTCGCGCATCCACAAACCGACGTCGTGGTTCGTTCGTCGCATCGCCGGCGACGCAAAGATGCGGGTGGTCTGGCCGTCGTCCTCGCTGATTTGAGCGAGCGCGTCGAGACGCTGCATGACGATTTTTGCGTGGTCGCTGCTCATGCGGAAGGCGCAGAGTGAAAGCTCCAAATTCCAAGCTCCAAGCTCCAGAGAAACTTCAACCTCCAAACTTCAAACCCGCGCGCGAACGGCATTGGTGCTTGAAGGCCCGCTCGCGATTTATCGGAGTTGGAGCTTCTCTGGTGCTTGGATGTTGGTGCTTGGTGCTTTTTCATTCAACTCCCCCGATACGTCGAGTAACTCCACGGCGAGCACAACAGCGGCACGTGATAGCTCGCGCCCGCGTCGGCGATACCGAAACGCACGGGCACTTTGTCGAGGAAGCGGATCTTCGGCAACGTCGGTGACTTCGCCGCGAAATAATCTCCGACGAAGAAAAGGATTTCGTACTGGCCGGCTTTCATCTCGTCGGCGGCCAGCAGCGGCGCATCGGTGCGTCCGTCAGCATTCGTCTTGGCGCTCGTGACGAGCGTGCGGTCCTCGCCGTCGAGCGACCAGAGTTCGATTTTCATTCCCGGCGCCGGGCAGCCGTGCGCGGTGTCCAAGACGTGGGTGCTCAATTTGGCGGGCATAATCAGGCGAGAGTTAAATCCCGCAGACGCAGTTCGGCAATCTTGAAAATTTCCGCGAGTGCCGTCTGGATTTCCTGCTCCCTTGAATTGTTCAGCCGAACTTTGAAACCGTTCAAGATCGCTTCCTGCTTGTTCAGCCGCGCGCAAATGACGAATGGGAAACCAAACTTCTCCTTGTACGCGGCGTTGTTCTTTTGAAACAACTCGATTTCCTCCGGCGTCAACCGGTCCAAGCCCGCGCTTGCCTGCTCGCCTGTGGATTCGCGTGTGAGGGTTCCGGTCAGCGCAAGCCAGCCCACGAGATCGGGATGCGCGCGGATCAACGCGAGTTGTTTTTCCCCGCCGGCATCACGCACGGTCCGGCACAGCGCACGATGCAATTCCTCGACGCCGGCAAACGGCCGCTGCGCCCACGTCGCTTCGGCGATCCACGGCGAGTGCTCGAACACCGGCCCGACGACGCGGACAAATTCCTCGCGGGCGCAGGAGTTAAGTTGGGCAAGTGTGATCATCAAGCGTCGTGAACCTCGTGGCTCATGCGTGAGAGTAAAACAACTGCCGCGAGAGAACACAACTCGCGGAAGCGCGTCCGGCAAAATAACGAGGTTGACGAGGTCGTCCCGCCAGCCACTATCCGCTGCGAACCAGACGCACACGCACCTTTTGTCGAAACATGAAACGACTATCGTCACTTCTCGCTGTGCTGGCCGTTACCACTGCGGCCCTCGCGGCGGAATCATCGGGCAAACCCAACATCGTCGTCATCCTGTCCGACGATTACGGCTGGGGCAGCGTCGGTTGTTATGGCGCGACGGGTGTGAAGACGCCGAACCTGGACCGGCTGGCGCGCGAGGGCCGGCGCTTCACGCACGCCTACGCTCCCGGCTCGGTCTGCTCGCCGACGCGCTACGGATTGATGACGGGCCGTTACTACTGGCGCACGCCGGTCAAGGACGGAAAAGTATTGCCGGTGAACGCGCCGTTGCACATCGAGACGAACCGCGTAACGCTCGCGTCCGTTTGCAAGAGCGCGGGTTATCGCACCGCTGGTTTCGGCAAATGGCACCTCGGCCTGACCAGCGCGCGGGTAACGGATTGGAGCGGACGGCTGGCGCCCGGGCCGCTGCAAATCGGATTCGATCATTTTCACGGCATGGCCGCAAACATCGGCAACAGCCCGCACAGCTTCATTGATGACGAGGAAGTCACGGGCCACATTCCGGGCGAACCGATCACGGTCGAAGCCGGCGGTTCGACCTCCGGAATCAAACTGGCCTGGAAACCGGATCACATCATGGAAACGCTGACCACCCGGGTTTGCGAATGGATCGAGGCCAATCGCGAAAAACCGTTCTTCGTTTACTACGCGCCGAACGCCGTGCATGAACCCATCGTGCCGAACCCGAAATTCACCGGCAGTCCGTACGGCAAATACGGCGACTTCATCAACGAACTCGACTGGAGCGTCGGCCAGGTCCTCGCCACGCTCGACAAACTCAAACTCGCGGACAACACGCTGGTCATCTTCACAAGCGACAACGGCGGTGTCGTTGCGCCGGGCAACGCGGATTGCCAGACCGCGATCAAGGCCGGCCTGAAGATCAACGGCAATTTGAAAGGCGGCAAACACAGCGAATGGGAAGGCGGATTCCGCGAGCCGTTCCTCGTGCGCTGGCCCGGCAAAGTCCCGCCGGGCACCGTAAGCGAGCAGGTCATTTGTCACACGGATTTGGTGGCCACGTTCGCGAGCCTGCTGAACGCGCCGTTGCCAAAAGGAAACGCCGAGGACAGCTTCGACGTTTCGCGCGCGTTCACCGAGGCGAAGACGGGCGCGCCCGTGCGCGATCACGTCATCCTGCAATCCGCCGGCGCGATTTACGACCTGCGCATGGGTGATTGGAAACTGGTCGAGCGCGCGAACGCGCCGGATTTTGAATCCGTCCGCAACAAAAAAAAGACCGAGGCGGCGGAAAAGAAAAAGAAGAACGCCGGCGTGCAGCACGACGAGTTGTACAATCTCAAGCAGGACCCGGCGGAGACGAAAAACGTGCTGGCCGCCAACGCCGAACTCGCAGCGAAGATGAAAAAGTTTCTCCGCGAAGCGCGTGGCCGCGGCTTCACCCGGCCCGATGCAGGAAAGTAGTCGCATGAAGAACCAGTCCAACGCAGAGACGCAGAGGACGCAGAGAAACGCAAAGAACAAAATTGTCTCTGCGCCTCTCCGCGTCCTCTGCGCCTCTGCGTTGCTCTTGACGACCCTAAACTCCGCACCCGCAGCCGAAAAACTGAACGTCCTGCTCATCATCTCCGACGATTTGCGCGATACGGTCGGCTGCTACGGCAACGCGCAGGTGAAGACACCCAATCTCAACCGCCTCGCCGAGCGCGGTGTCCGCTTCGACCACGCCTACGTCCAGTATCCCGTCTGCAATCCGAGCCGCACGTCATTTCTCACCGGGTTGCGCTGCGAACAGACGCGCGTGGTGCTGAACACCATGCCGTTCCGCTCGCAACTGCCCGACGTCGTCACGCTGCCGCAAATGCTCCGGCAGTCGGGCTGGCACGCGGCGTCGTTCGGAAAGGTTTTCCACGTCGGCGAAGTCATGGGCGAAATCCGCGACGGCTGGCTCGACCTTGGCAAGTCGTGGGACGCGGCGCAGATGTTTCAGGCCACAGCGGCGGGAAACGTGATCGAAGGCCGGAATCTCACCGGCGGCAAACTCCCGTGGTGTCGCTGGGGCGCGACCGCCGGCACGGACGATGACCAACCAGACGGCCAGACCGCGGCGCACGGCATCGCCACCATCGAGAAGCTCACGAAGGAAGGCAAACCCTGGATGGTCGCCGCCGGTTTTCATCGCCCGCACGATCCATTCATCTCGCCGAAAAAATATTTTGATCTGTATCCGCCCGGCTCGCTCAAGCTTTATCACGACCCGACGAACATCACGCCGCTAAAGCCGCTTTCGATTTCGGGTGGCGCGTTCGCGGAGGCGTTCAATGCCTTCACCGATGTCGAACGCATGGAGTTTCTCCGCGCCTACTACGCCGGCGTGTCGTTCACGGATGCGCAAGTGGGCCGGCTGATGGACACGCTCGACCGCTTGAAACTTTGGGACAAGACCGTCGTCATTTTTCTCGGTGACCACGGCTACCATCACAACGAACGCAACTGGTGGAGCAAAGCGACGTTGTTCGAGCGCGTCTGCCGCGTGCCGTTCATCGTGGTCGCGCCGAGTGGGAAGCGCGGAGAGACTTGCCGCTCGCTCATCGAAGCGGTGGATATTTATCCCACCATCGCGGATTACTGCGGCGTGAAAGCGCCGCAAAAACTCGCCGGCGTAAGCCTCCGTCCGCTTTTGGAAAATCCCGCGGCGAAGGGCCGCGACGCAGCGTTCACGCTGGCGATGCGCGGCCGCAACTACGGGCAGTCCGTCCGCACGGAGCGCTGGCGCTACACGCAATGGACCGACGGCAACGCGGAACTTTACGACGAACTCAACGATGTGGAAGAAACGCACGACGTGTCCGGCGATCCCCAAAACGCCGCGCTGATTCAGGAACTGAAAGCGAAGTTGAAAAAGGTCGGCCCGTTCGAGCCGGGGGAAGACACGCAACGGAAATCGAAGAAACAATCCAAGCGCGCTGAAGCCGGCGCCGAAGCAAGCGACCGTGAGGTGGCCGTCGCAAAATCGTCATCCACCTTACCGAAATGAAAACCAAACTACTCACCGCCGTTCTTGCCCTTGCCGCTTTGTCGGGCGTTCGTCAATCACCTGCCGCCGAGCGCAAACCAAACTTCCTTTTCATCTACACCGACGACCAGCGCTGGGACGCGATGGGCGTCGTGCAACGTGAACAGGGCGAGCGCGCCCGCTTCCCGTGGTTCACCACGCCGAACATGGATCGAATGGCGACCGAGGGCGTGCGGTTTCGCAATGCGTTCGTCACGCTCTCGCTCTGCGCGCCGAGTCGTTCGGCGTTTCTCACGGGCCGTTACAATCATTCGAACGGCGTCGTGAACAATCACACGCCGTTTCCCGAAACCAACGTCACGCACGCGAGCCTGTTGCGCGCCGCCGGATACAAGACGGCTTACATCGGCAAGTGGCATCACGGCAATCAGCGCGGCCAGCGCCCGGGCTTCGATTACTCCGCGAGTTTCATCGGGCAAGGCCGCTATGACGATTGGCCGTTCGAGATCAATGGCACGCCCACGCCGACGACGGGCTGGGTGGACGACGTTTCGACGGATTACGCCATCGAGTTCATGAAGCAGAACAAGGACAAACCATTTTCCGTCGTTGTGGGTTTCAAAGCATGCCACGGACCCAACACGCCGCCCGAGCGCGCGAAGGACCGGTTCGCGGACGCCAAGGCCCGCGCCGTTCCGAATCTGGGTGTGCGGGCGATTTATCGCAGCGACGAGGAAACGCCGAAGGCCAAAAAGAAATCCGCCGCGGCGAATTCCAGCGATGAAGTGAACATCAATCTCAATTACTTCCGCTGCATCTCCGCGGCGGACGACAATCTCGGCCGCCTGCTCAAGGCACTCGACGACCTCGGCGTGGCTGACGACACGGTCGTCGTGTTCACGAGCGACAACGGCTTTTACAACGGCGAGCACATGCTCGGCGACAAACGTTCCGCGTATGATGAATCCCTGCGCATCCCGATGATTGTTCGTTGCCCGAAACTTTTTCCGAAAGGGAAAGCGCGGGACGAAATGGTTTTGAACATTGACGTCGCCCCGACGTTCCTCGACCTCGCTGGCGTCACCGTCCCAGGCGAAATGCAGGGCCGGAGTTGGGTGCCGTTGCTCGCCGGAAAAGGGACGGACTGGCGGCAGTCGTTCCTGGCGGAATACTTTTACGAACAAAATTTCGTCGGCACGCCCACGCTCGTCGCACTGCGCACGACGGACGCGAAGCTAATCAAGTATCCAGGCCACGAGGATTGGACGGAGTTGTTCGACCTCGCGAAGGATCCGTACGAGATCAAGAACCTCGCCAGCGATCCGAAACAAAAAAAGCTGCTGGAAAAGATGACCGCCGAATTCGACAAACAGGTTAAAGCCACGAGCTACGCCGTGCCCGAGAACGCCGACCAGCCCGGCTCCGTCGGCGAACGGCCCAACGCGAAGAAGAACAAGAAGAAAGCCGCGCGGGAAAAAGAGTGATGCCTGCTTCGTCGCCGGACCCGCCATTACGGGGCCGGCTTTCGCATGAGTTCAGATATCGTAATGGGAATCCACTTTGACGCGCCCGAACGAAATCTTTTCCCAGACGCGCTCGTGCGCGTAGTAGAGGCAAATTTTCGTGAACAACTCCGCGCCCCCGATGGCGAGCGCCGTCTTGACTTGTCCCGTCACGAAGTAGGAGACGACCATCGTGTCCACGGTGCCGGTGAGCCGCCAGGAAATGGCTTTCACCAGACTGCGGTAAGGTTTGTCGGTTGTCATAACAAGGTTTCGGATTGGAACGACGCAAAAAATGAACTTCAAATAATCAGCCGGGTCGCGGGGAATTCAGAACCCGCCATCGGCTCTGCGCGACAGCGACTCGCCGGATTCCGAAGTTCGATACGGCCAACGAATACGCCGTATCCACTCGCATTGCGACCCATGAACAAATCATTCTCTATTCATCCAGTAGATTCTATCCTTGGCCGTATTGCAATCGAATTGTTCGATTCACAAGACATCTTGACTTGCCCGCTAGAGATTGTCTAATCCCCGCATGAAACTTTCAGTTCGCGGCGAATATGCCCTGCGGGCGCTGTTGATTCTGGCGCGTGATTTTCAGGAGGACGACTCCGTGGTTCGCATCCAGGAAATCTCCGACCGGCAGAACATCCCCAAGCGATTCCTCGAACAGATTCTCAACGATCTGAAATCCGCCGGCATCGTGGAGAGCAAACGCGGGGTGGCGGGCGGCTACCGGCTGCGCCGTCCGCCCGAGCGCATCACGCTGGCGGAAATCGTCCGGCATGTCGAAGGCCCGCTCGCGCCGGTGAGTTGCGTCAGCGAAAAATTTTACGAGAAATGTTCCTGCCCCGATGAATCGCGTTGCGCCATCCGCAGCGTGATGAAGGAAGTGCGGGACAACATCGTGAAGGTGATGGAGCAAACCTCCCTGACCGATCTCGCCGAGCGCGCGCGCCATCTGGAACAGGAGCCGCAATCGGCGGCGGATTTCATCATCTGAATCGGAAGTCCAAAGTCCAAAGTCCAAAGTTTGGAATCCTCCTCTTCCTCGTCCTCGCTCGATCCGGCTGAACTTTTCATGGACGAGGAGGAAGGTGCGTTCAGGCATTCATTCAACCGCGGCGCACCCGGCCCGCTGACTTTAGCCTTTGGACTTTAGACCTTAGACTTTAGCCTGCCCCGGTGCATCACACGCGCCACATTCAAAATCTGGCCCTGATCGGTTTCATGGGCGCGGGCAAGTCTTCGGTCGGGCGGCTGATCGCGGAACAGTTGCACTTCACCTTCCTCGATACCGACGAACTCATCGTGGCCAGCGTCGGGAAATCCATCACCGAAATTTTCGCGCAACAGGGTGAGGCGGCGTTCCGCGAGCTCGAGCGCAAAGTCGTGGAGGAACTGACCGGACGGACGGAGACCGTCATCTCCACCGGCGGCGGGATGCCCGTCAATCCCGCGAACCTCGTCTGTTTGAAATCGCACGCGCTCGTGGTCTGTCTCTGGGCTTCGCCGGAAAAAATTTGGGCGAACGTCCGCGAGCAGACGCATCGCCCGTTGTTCAATGTGCCCGATCCACAGGCGAAAATCCGCGAACTGCTCGCCGCGCGCGAACCGTTCTATCGCCAGGCCGACGTGCTGGTGAACACCGAACTGCGCTCCGCCCGCGAAGTCGCGCAGCAGGTCATTCATCATTTTCGCTCCGCGCTGGCCGGGCAAAAATGAAAGCCCGCATCCGGCAACGCGCGCGCGAACTCGGCTTCGATGATTGCCGTTTCACCACCGCCGAAGCCCCGGCCAGCTCACCGCAATTTCAAACCTGGCTCGCCAACGGTCGCCACGGCGAGATGGGCTATCTCGAACGCAATGCCGCCAAACGCGTGAATCCGCAACTCGTGTTGCCGGGAGCGCGCAGCGTGATTTGTTTCGCCGCCAGCTACGAAGTCCCAAATCGGCAATCGGCAATCGGCAATCGGCAATCCGGCCTCGTCGCCCGTTACGCGCGCTTCACGGATTACCACGAGGTGCTCGGCGAACGCTTGAAAACCTTGACGGCCTTTGTGAACGAACTCGGCGGCGAGGGTTCGCGCTCGCTCTGGTACGTGGACACCGGGCCGATTCTCGAACGCGACCTCGCCGAGCGCGCCGGCCTCGGCTTCATCGGCAAACACACGAACGTCATCAGCCGCAAACTGGGCAACTGGATTTTTCTCGCGGAAATTCTGACGACGCTCGAACTCGAACCCGACACGCCGGAGAAAAATCGTTGCGGCTCCTGCACTCGCTGCATCACCGCGTGCCCGACAAGCGCCATCACCGCGCCGTTCCAACTCGATGCCCGACTTTGCATCTCCTACCTCACCATCGAACTCAAAGGCTCAATCCCCATCGAGCTCCGCCCGCTCGTCGGCAATCGCATTTACGGCTGTGACGATTGCCTCGCGGCCTGTCCGTGGAATCGTTTCGCGCGCGAAGGAAACCTGATGAAGCCGCACGCGCGCGACGATCTCGCCGCGCCGGACCTGATCGGGTTGTTGCAATTGGACGACGACGGGTTCAAAAAGAAATTCGCCGGCACGCCGATGCTGCGGACGAAACGGCGCGGGTTGCTGCGCAACGTTTGCGTGGCGTTGGGAAACGTAGGCGAGGCCAGCGCGCTGCCGGCGTTGGACAAAGCGAACCGCGATTCCGAACCGTTGATCCGCGAGCACGCGCAGTGGGCGATAGAAAAAATTGAAGCTCGCTCGCAATAGGAGCGCCGAGCACCGCCTCGGCTCGATGGTATGGCGATTATCAACGAGCCTGGGAGGTGCTCGGCGCTCCTCCTACTCCGGCAGCTTCATCAGTTCGTCCACCGTGTAGGCTTGCGAGCGACCCTTCAAGTCGTCGCGCACTTTCTTCACCTGCTCCGGCGTCACAGGCGACGCCTTGTTGCCCCACGCGCTGCGGATGTAGCTGAGCAAATCCGAAAGCTGGTCGTCCGAATACTGCGCGCCCATCGCCGCCATCTGGAGATTCCAGTCCTGTCCATTCACTTTGATCGGGCCGTTCAAACCGACCAACGGAATTCGGATCAAGCGGTTCACGCCGGTCGCCAACACCCATTCCGAACCGGCGAGTGGCGGCGCTTGGTTGGGTTTGCCCATGCCGTCGTTGCCATGGCAGAGCGCGCAGTTCTGCTCGAACAAAACTTTGCCGCGCTTCACATCCGGACCATCCGGCGGCGGCGGTTGAAACCGGCCCGCGTCCGCGACCGAAGTGTACGGCCCGTAAACCTTCGGCTCGAACCAGCCGCCGCGCAGGTCAAAAACCCACGCACCCAGAAACAACAAGACCAGCGCCAGCGTGATCAGCCACATGGGCACGGTCGTCGTTTCGGAAACCGGATCGGCTTCCGTCGTGGCGGAACAGGTTTTCGGTTCGGCGTTCATTTCGAGGACTCAGGCAATTTTAGAAGCTCACTTGCCGTGTATGGCAGCGACGCAACCCTGTTGGTGGCCACCGGCGCGTTCGTGGAAGGAGCGGCTGGCGTTGGCGCGGTAAAAGGCGCTTCCACCAGCGGCGCGTCGGCGCGCAGGCTCACGAGATACGCGGCAAGGGCGCGCGCGTCATCGGTCGGCACGATTTCAAAACCCGGTTCGTCGGCGAACTGCAATGCATCGGGCGAGGGCTTCGCGCCGCGTTTGTGTTTCTCAAACAAGAACCGATACGGCGGCATGGTCGAACCTTTGATCTCCGTTGCGGGCGCGTAGAGATGGCGCAGATGCCAGTTCACATCGGGCTTGGTCAACCCCACATTCGCGAGGTCGGGACCGAAGCGGCGCGTGCCGGGCTGCACCGGGGAATCATAGGCGTAATCCTGCGCCACGGAACGGCGCAGTCCCCAGCCGCGCGAAATGTCCGCGCCGACCGGCGTCACGCGCGCCTCGGCCTTTGCGCCCACGGCGGCGATGGCCTTGATGATCGGCACGGCGGTGGGCACATCGGCGACCGGCATCAAAACTTTCGGGAGCGCGGCGAGCGTCTGCGGCTGGCCGAGTTCCGTGTTCAACTTCGCCAGCGCGGCGAGCGTCACGGACGCGTTCGTGCCGGCCTCGGTCAAAATCACTTCGCACTTCACGCCCTCCTGCCCGACCTGCTGGCTGTGACAATAGACGCAACCGAGCGAGCGATAAACTTCCGCGCCCTGTTTCGCGAGGCCGGGCCGCGCGACGGGATAAAGATTATCCGTGCCGGTCGCCTTCGCCTGCGGCTCGCGGCCGAGTTGCAACTGCGGCGCGAGCACGAATGCCGCCCACGACGCCGAGAGCGCGAGGAACGCCGCGAGGAAAATGGTGGCGGCGGATTTCACGATTTCACCCCCGCGGGTTCAAGCGTTGCGGTCGCGTCGGTGAAAACTCTTCGGCACCGCGCGCGATAATAAGTGGCGAGCGCGAAGCCGACGTTGAAAAGGAACAGCAGGTTGCCGACGAGCAGCAGCGCTTCACCAAGCGTGCTGATGCGGAAGGGCATGAGCGAAGATTTCGCCACGTCGAGAAAAGGAATCGCGGGGTTTACGAGCTTCAACCCTTGGAGGACGCCACCGATCACGAGCGAGAACGCAAACAGCAACGTGCCGAGCATCGAAAGCCAGAACTGCGCGCGGACACGATGCGGGCAGACCGAGCCTTCGCCCGCGAGCCGTGGCAGAATGAAATACATCGCGGCGAACATCGTCATGGCGAAGAAGCCGTAGAGCACGAGCGCGTTCCGGCCGTGGCTGAACCAGGTGAAATCCGTGACGCGGCTGATGGCGGGGCACGCGGTCAGCGCGAGCAGCACGGTTGCGATCACGAGCGACCACGCGCCGAATTTCGTGAAGCAGAGCGGGCCGCCACCGCACGGGGCGGTCGAACCGCGCAGCGTCAGGACGACAACCGCCGCGAGCGCAAGCGCGGGCACGAGCATCAAAAGTTTTGCGCCCCCGCTGAGCGCCGGCATCCACGCGGGCAACGCCGCGCCCGCCGGAATTCCCGTGGATGTGCCGGCCACGATCAACGTGAGAAACACGAACAGCGCGAGGTAATGACTTTGCAGCGGACGCTCCGCGAGCTTCGGCAAAAAATAAAACGTCGCGGCGAGGCCGACGAGCGGGAGCCAGACGTTGAGCAGGTTGCCGGCGAACCACCACGCGACGGCGGCCTGCGTCATGCCGCGCACGGGGAAACATTGCAGCAGCAACGTCGCGCTGGAAAAAATCCACGGAAACCAGAATAGCGCCGCGAGGATGAACCATTGCGAGGGGTAGAGCGCGGGTTCGCTGCGGCGCGTGTGCGTGACGAACGCCCACACCGCCATCAACAAAAAGCCTAGGAACAAGATCACCGACGCGTACCGCGGCATTTCGAGCCATTCGTGGCCGGTGTTTTCGCCGGCGAGAATCGCGATGAAGCCCGTGAGCACGCCGAGATGCCAGAGTTTCGCGCCGAGGGTGATGAGAAAAGGTTTCGCAAGTTCCACGCGACCGAGCCGGGCGAGCAGCCACAAGCCGACGCCAAGTCCCGCGGGAATGCAGAAACCATAGACGAGCAAAAGTTGCGACGCGGGAAACGCGCGACCGTAGCTGAGGCACGCGCAGTTGGCGAACATGGCGGGCGCGTGAAACTTGAGCGACGCGACGAGGCCAAAGACGGAACTGAGCGCGAGCCACACCGCCGCGCCGCCGAACAGGGCGAACAGCGGCAGCCGGCAGGAACAATCAATATGTTGCTGCGGTATGGGCGAAGTCGCGGTCATCAGAACAGGCGCACGAAAATTATTCGTAGATGCTCGGCTTCTCCGGCGCTTTGGGCGGGAGGGCCGTGGCCTTCTCAACGCGGGCGATCAGGTTCGACCGGGCCTGCGACGGGTTCTGCCCTTCGCGCTCGGCGAGTTTCTTCGCCTCCTCGATCGGCAGCCGCACCACGCCCTTGGCCTGGTCAACCCAGCCCACGTTGTTCAACGCGTCGGCTTCGGCGGCGCGCAATTCACCGAGCGCCTTCGCGCGTTCGGCGGCGCGTTCGAGTCCGAGCGGCGCGGGCGTCGTGTACTTGCGCATGTACCAAACGAGCGCGACGAAGATCAGGCACGCGATGACAACTGCCGTCGTCACCGAGTAGCTGCGGCCACCGCTCTGGTTGTTGGAATCGCAGTCGTTCATCAGTGGCCTCCTTTCGGGCGCACGGGCGAACCGTGCATGGTGTCGGTCTGGTCCAGTTCACCGCCGGAAATCTGCGTGGGCACGGGATGGTACAGGCCCATCGCCTCGATGAGGCGCGGGTCTTTGATCGGGAACGGAGCGGCGCTCGCGAATTTTTTCAGGAAACGATCCGCGAGAAATCCGCCCATCAACGCCATGATGCCCAGCGGCAGCCAGAGCCAGTGGAGCGGGAAGCCGTTCGGGAAACGCACGGGCAGGATGTTGAAGCACATGTCGTTGAAATGCATGAGCCACGCCCACGCGCAGAAAAAGCTCATGATGCGGAAGTTGCTTTTCACATCAATGCGCAGCAGCCCGAGGAACGGCAGGAAGAAATGGCCGAAGATGATGATCAGGCTCGCGAGAAACCACGTGCCCTTTTCGCGCACGACGAACCAGAAGGTTTCCTCCGGCATGTTGGCGTTCCAGATGATGAAGTATTGCGAGAACGAAACGTAGGCGTAGAACACGGTGAACGCGAAGAAGAGCGAGCCGAGGAAATAATATTGGTGCTCGTGCAACACGTCGCTGAGGACACGCTGCCGGTCGAGGAGCATCGTGATGACATAGACCGTGATGAGCGTGAGCCAGACGCTGCCGGCGAAATATTGCACGCCATACATCGTGGAGAACCATTGATGCTGGAGCGCCTTCATCCACATGATCGCGCCGAAGGTGAGCGTGAGGGCGAACAACCAGATGCCGATGTAGGAATAGAACCGCATCTTGTGCGTGCATTGCGCCGCGCCGGTTTCGTCCTGCCGGAGCGACCAGTAACGCAGCCGGTTCGACAACATCCACCACGCACCGAAGCACGCGATGGCCACCACGTAGAAACCGGTGAACGTAAACAGCGGCGCCTTGGCCGTCAGCGCGTGGTCCGGCGTGTGCGCCGTGGTCATCTGCATCCATTGGTAAAGTTTCGGCGCGAGCACGAGCACAGGGATGAACAGAATCGCCAGCCACGGGAACAGCAGCGTCGCGATGTGTTCGTTCAAGCGGCGCATCGGCACGGACCAGCCGGCGTCGAACAGATGGTGAATGATGACGAGGAACAGCGCGCCCAATCCGATGCTCAGGAAAAACATGAACGCGACGAGCCAGAAGAAACCGAAGCTCACCATGGCGTCGTGCCGCCAACTGAAAATCGCGCCGCCGACCGTGACCAGCGCTCCCACGAGCATGAGTTTGCCCGGCAGGTTGCGCCACTTCGAGAGATCGAGCGGTCGCGCCTGGGTCGGATCGTCGTTGGAAAAATCGTCTGGTTGGCTCATACGCTTATTTGAGTTTCGCGCGCGTTTCGGGCGCGAGGTCTTCAACCGAACCGAGCCGGCTCAGTTGCAACGCGCGGAGATAGGCGACGATCGCCCAGCGATCCTCGACCGGGATCTGCGGCGCGTAGCCTTGCATGTTGTTGCGACCGTTGCTCACCACGTAAAACAGTTCGCCGTCGCCAAGCTCCACGATGCGCTTGTCGTGCAGGTTCGCCACGACCGGCATCGCGCCGATTTTTTTCGTGATGCCGTTGCCGTCGCCAATTTGACCGTGGCAGGGCGCGCAATAAATCGTGAACCGCTGCTGCCCGCGCGCGAGCCGCTGCTCGGTGACGGGGAACGGACTCAACTCGACGAAGTTCGTCGCACCGGTGACGCGGCCCGTGTTCACCGGCGAATCCTCGAACGAATAAACTTCATTGCCGCCGACCATCAGCGGTTTTTCCTGCGCGATGGTGCCAGGCGGCGGCAGTTGCGAACTGAGGCCGCTGGCGAAAAAGCCGTTCGCGGTCTGCGGACGCAACTTGAGCTGCCGTTTCATGTCCGGGAAAATCTGGATCGGGCGATGCCGCGAGAGATCGCCCCGCCGGCCCGCGATCAACACCGCGCCGAGCACCACCACGCCGAAAATCAAGATGAAGTAGCGCATTATTCCTCCACCATTTCGATGCGCTGGCTGCCGGCGGCCGCGAGCAGTTTGCGGGTTTCAGCTTCCGAATATTTCGGATCGGCCGTTTCGATCACGATGAAAAACTTGTCGTGCGTCGCGAGCGCGAAGCGTTTGTGCTTGAGCAACGGATGATGCAGGCGCGGCAGGCGGTTGAGGAACAACATGCCGCCGATGGCGCCGAACGCCGTGAACAAAATCGTCAACTCATACGACGGTGGAAACGCGCCGTGCGGACTGAACATCGGCTTGCCGCCGATGAGGACCGGGTAATCAATCGCGTTCATCCACCAGATCATCAACATGCCGGTCGTGTAGCCGGTCACGCCGCCGAGAAAACCGAACCAGCCGACCTTGGAATTCTTCAGGCCCATCGCCTTGTCCATGCCGTGGATCGGGAACGGCATATAGACATCCCATTTGCGGAAGCCGGCGTCGCGGACATTTTCCGCCGCGTGCAGCACGTCGGCAGTGTTGTCGAATTCGGCCAGCAGGCCGAAAGTTTTCGGAATTTCAGGCATGGCACGCCTCCATTTCAGAAACACCAACCTCCAACATCCAACATCCAGAGAAGCTCCAAACTTCAACATCCAACTTCTGTGCGTCACTCATTGCTTTGAAGCTTGGAGCTTGAAGTTTCTCTGGAGCTTGGGGCTTGGAATTTGGAGCTTTCATCAATGCCCTCCTCCGTTTCCTTTGGCCGCGGGGTGATGCGGGTCCGCCTGAGCGGTCACGCCTTTGACTTCCGAGACGGCGATCATCGGCAGGAAGCGCATGAACAACAGGAAGCACGTGAAGAATAATCCGAACGTGCCGAGATATGTCATAATGTCCACCCACGTCGGCTTGAAATAATCCCAGTTCGACGGGAGGAATTCGCGGTGCAGCGAGATCACGACGATCACGAAGCGCTCGAACCACATGCCGACGTTCACGAGGATCGAGAGCACGAAGACGACGAGCAGACTCCGGCGGATTTTCGGGAACCAAAACAGTTGCGGCACGACGACGTTGCAAGTGACCATGATCCAGTAACCCCACCAATACGGCCCCATGGCGCGGTTGATGAACGCAAACCGCTCGACCGCGCTGCCCGAGTACCACGCGATGAAGAACTCCATGGCGTAGGCGTAACCGACGATGCTGCCGGTCGCGAGCGTCACTTTGCACATCACGTCCAC
The DNA here is from genome assembly GCA_009695195.1 of Pedosphaera sp. GTDB lineage: Bacteria > Verrucomicrobiota > Verrucomicrobiia > Limisphaerales > JADLHS01 > CAIKLQ01. The sequence goes on along the minus strand of SIBJ01000076.1, from coordinate 3,666 downwards.
GTGCCGCATCGTGATGATGTCTTCGAGTTTGCACATGCTTCGCAGCGGAATCAGCAGCGTGAGCACCATGCCGAAACCGGAGAACACCGCGCCCGCGACGAAGTACGGCGGGAAGATCGTCGTGTGCCAGCCGGGCAGTTGCGACACGGCGAAGTCCAACGACACGATCGAGTGGACGGACAACACCAGCGGCGTCGAGACACCGGCGAGAATCAGATAAGCCTTCTCGTAATTGCTCCAGTGCCGGTTCGAGCCGGTCCAGCCCAGCGCGCCCAAGCCGTAGAGAAATTGTCGGATCTTCGACTTCGCGCGGTCGCGCAACGTCGCGAGGTCGGGAATCAAACCCACGTACCAGAACAGCACCGACACCGTGAAATAGGTTGAGACGGCGAACACGTCCCACATCAGCGGCGAGCGGAATTGCGGCCACAGGCCCTGATACGTCGGGATCGGGAACAGCCACCAATCGAACCACACGCGACCGACGTGCATCCCCGGATAAATGCCGGCGCACATCACGGCGAAAATCGTCATGGCTTCGGCGGCGCGGTTCACGCCGGTGCGCCAGCGTTGGCGCAACAAAAAGAGAATCGCCGAGATCAACGTCCCCGCGTGACCGATACCGATCCACCACACGAAGTTGATGATGTCCCAGCCCCACATCGTCGGGTGATGATTTCCCCAGACGCCGACGCCGGTCGTGGCCTGGTAAAACAACATCGCGCCGAGAACGCCGAGCAAAGTAAAGCTCGGGATGAACGCGGCCCACCACCACTTCGGCGCCTTGCCTTCGGTGATCGCGGAGACGCGGTCGGAAATCCAGCCGAAGCTCCGGTTGTTCAGGACCAGTGGAGCGCGCTCCAGTTCCTTCGGCGGAACGGGCACGGCAATCTGGCTTGCGGCGTCAGACATTAGTGCGCTCCTTTCTCGACCGCATGGCCGTGCGTCGCTTCACCGTGATGCGATTCAAAATCGAGTTTTCCATTCTCAGGTTTGCTCTCCCACTCCTGGACGGTGAATGGCGTTTCTTCGCCGCCGGGCATCGCCGGATTCGGGTTGCGCACTTTCGCGAGATAGGTCGTGCGCGGCTTGGTCGCCAGAAAATCCAACACCGAATAGTTGCGTTCCTGCGCTTTGAGCTTCGACACTTCACTCTTCGCATCAGCTATATTGCCGAACACGATCGCGCCCGCCGGGCACGCCTGCTGGCACGCGGTCTTGATCGTGCCGTCGGGAACTTCCACGTCGCCCGACGCGCCGGACTTGACCTTCTGCGCGATCTTCGCGCCTTCGATGCGCTGGATGCAGTAGGTGCATTTCTCCATGACGCCGCGCATCCGCACGGTCACGTCCGGATTCTTCAACATGCGGATCAGATCCCACTCATCTTCCTGCCGCATGCCCGCGTCCTGATTTTTCCACCAGCGCGCGAGATCCCATTCGCCGCCCGTGCTGTGAAGCACCGTCGTCGGATAGCCGAGCGAGAAATTCGACAGCGACTTGAAGTACGGCCCTTTGAGTTCCTTCAGCGAGCGCTTGTTGTAATCGAGATAATTGAAGCGCCGGACCTTGTACGGGCAGTTGTTCGAACAATACCGCGTGCCCACGCACCGGTTGTAAACCATCACGTTCAAACCTTCCTGATCGTGGACGGTCGCGTTGACCGGGCAGACACTTTCGCACGGTGCGGCTTCGCAATGCTGGCAAAGCATCGGCTGATTCACCGCCTGCACGTCGTCAACCCACTCGTCAAACTGCTGCGACTCGTCCTTGTTGAAAGTTTCACCGTACTTGCGCTTCTTCGGGTCCGTCGAGAAATAGCGGTCAATGCGGATCCAATGCATCTCGCGACCGCGCTGGACCAAATCCTTGCCGACGATGGGAATATTGTTCTCGCTCTGGCACGCCATCATGCACGTGCCGCAACCGACGCACGAGTTGAGGTCAATGGACATGCCCCACTGGTGATGCGCCGATTTCTTCGCCTCGTCGAACGGGTTCGGATACATCGGCTTCTCGCTCGGCGCTTCCGGCGCATTCATCTTCTCCGCGAAATCGGGATGCGCCTTGAACTGCTGGAGGTTCGCCTCGCGCACAATCGCGCGGCCTTCCATGGACCAATGCGTCTGCGTGCAGGTGATCTGATACGTCTCGCCGGTCTTGGAAACTTTCGCGCCCGTCGCGATGTAACCGGTCTTCGTCGAGAACAGCGGATAGGCATCGAAGCCCGTCGCCACACCGACGCGGCCAACGCGCACGCGCCCATAGCCGAGCGCGATGCCCAGCGAGAAATCCGCCATGCCCGGCACCGTCCAGATCGCGCCCTTGACCTTGCCGCCGCCGACCGCGACTTCGACGACATCGCCGTTCACCACGTCGAGCGCGCGCGCGGTCTTGCGGCTGACGAGCACCGCGTTGTCCCAGACAATCTTCGTGACCGGGTCGGGCAACTCCTGCAACCAGCCGTTGTTCGCGTAGCGACCGTCATCGAGCTTCGCGTCGCGATGGAGCACGACTTCCAAATTGTCCTTGCCCGGCGCGGTCGCGGCGGGGATGGCGGCCAGCGAAGAGGAATCAAATTTGGCGCTGACTTTTTTCGCCGCGGTGCCGGCGGCAAACCCGTCGTGCAGGAACATGTCCCACGCCGCTTCCGAACGGTCGCCGGTGATCGCCGCAAAAGTTTCGCGGACAATCTTGTTCGCGCTGGTCTCCGCCAGACCGGCGAGCCGCGCGAGAAATTCCAAATCCGTCAGCCCGCCAAAGAGCGGCGCGATCAGCGGCTGAATCGGCACCAGCGTACCGTCGCTGGTCAACGCGTCGTTCCACGATTCGAGGAAGTGCGCCATCGGAAAATGCCAGTGCGCCGTCGCGCCCGTTTCGTCTTCGTAATTGCCGAGCCGGACGACGGTCTTGGCTTTCGCCTGCGTCGCGGTCCAATTCAAGTCCCCCGGCGCGTTGTAAATCGGATTCGCGCCGACGATGACGAGCGTCTCGACCTTGCCCGCGTTCAGCAACTCGGCGAGTTCGGAAATATTGCCCGAGATCGCCGGCAACGCTTCCACCAACTCGACTGTCGTCCCGATGCTCTTGAGCTTGTCGTTGATTGCGTGAGCGAGCAGATGAACCGGGAGCGGCTGGCGATAGCCGGCGACAACCAGCGCCTTGCCGCCGCTCGCCTTCAAATCTTTCGCGCACTCCGAAATCCATTTTGCGTCCACGCCCGCGGGCTTTGCCGCACTGCCGGTGTTCAAGCCGAGTTCCGCCGCGATGGCCGCCGCCACCTGCGCCACCGTGCTCGCGGCCACGCGCAGCCGATGATCCGCATTCACGCCCGTGAGCGTGAAGAGCGATTCCACCGCGTAAAGCCGGCTCATTTTGTCTTCCGGCTTCTCGATCTTCCGGCCCTTCGTGAAGCGGCGGATGTTGTTGTGCGCGTCTTCTTCGCTGCCAATGAAATCTGCATCAAGCGAAAGAATCGTCGTCGCCTCGTCGTAGCGGAAAATCGGCTTCACCGATTTGCCGAACGCCTTTGTCGCCGCGCGCTGATGCACCTCGGCGTCAATCGCATCGTAGAGAAACCACTTCGCCTTCGGCAGCTTGGCGGAAATTTCCTGGTGCAGCCGGCGGCGCGACGGCGATTGCGTCCGCTCACCCAGCAACGCCAAC